>JAAZGO010000011.1 GCA_012511175.1 Fastidiosipila sp.
CCTACGACGGCCCCATGGACCAACAAACGGGGGACTCCGCTCTACCGTTTGCAAAAAGCAATCACCGATGGCGGCTTAGGGAGAGTCCATTGAATTCTCTTCTGACCTACAATAACTTGACTCGGTCGCTGGGTCTTTGCTAGAGGGAGTTTGTACCCGATTATGCTAAACTGATTCCGTCATCGGGGCCCCCGGTGGTTGAATCAGGAAAGGAGCGGCTTGCCAGTGAAGCGACGCGGACCCAGGGTCATGCTCATTGTTCTTGTGACCGTTGCACTCTTGGCAGCTTTAATTCTGACGGCCCTTCCCGGAACAACGAGGTCCCGTATCGGCGATTATTTTGGGGGGATCTTCGACCCGCTCGTATCGAATTTCCAAAAGGGATTTTCACTGATAGGAGGTTATTTCGGGGCTGTCAGCGAGAATAGGAAACTGCATCGCCGGATCGAAGAACTGGAGGAGGAAAAAGCCGGCCTGAATATGCAAATTCTGCAAAACCTGAATAAAATCCGGGCCTACGAGGAATTGAAAGATGCCCTGAAACTGACGACTTCTTTTGAAGACAAGGATATTCATGGGGCGGCAGTCATTAACCGGGAACTGGGTCCGGCCTTTGATTTGATGAGAATCAAGGCGGGACGGGTACACGGGATTTCGCCCGGAGCCAACCAAACTCTTCCCGTCGTTGATCAGAACATGGCTCTGATCGGGCGCATTCACTCGTCGGAGCTGATGTCGAGCAAGGTGCTCCCCCTGCTCCACGAGGCCTTTGCTGTCAGCGCACAGGTGGAAGGCAGTTACCGGTCTTCTTTTCGCGTTCGCGGCGATCTTGAATGGCAGCAGCAGGGCATGTGCCTGGCGGACAATATTGCTGAGGGTATTCCCATTCGTGTGGGTGACCGGCTTGTCACTTCGGGTGAAAGCGGTATTTACCCTGAGGGAATTCTGATTGGAACCGTGGCGGAAATCATTCCGGATGCCAGTGGCAGCATAATGTCCTGCCTTGTGATACCGGCAGCTGATTTTGATGATCTTCGCTACGTGTTCGTATTGGCGGATCCAGATCATGAATCGTGAAGTGAATTTGGGAAGGCGCCTGGCTGTCTATGTGCCTGCCTTTATCATTTTGTCACTCCTGCAGCTTAGGATGTCCCTGGATACTGCTTTGCCCTTTCCTGACTTTCTTTTGATTTTCCCTTTGCTGGTCGCTTTGTGGACGCCGGGTTATGACAGTTTTTTCCTGGGTCTTGCAGCGGGATTTATCCGCGACTACGCAGCAGGAAGAGGCTATGGCCCGGGCATGCTGGCAGCTATGATTCTCAGTCTTTGCGCAAACGCTCTGGCGGGCAATGGCTGGAAAAACTTTGCCGTCCGGGGCGGGCTTCTTCTCCCGGGCGCAACAATGGTCCACGAGCTGACCATGGCCGTGTATGCCTGGCTGATTCCGCTCGATCAAAACCTTCCTTCATTCGGCACTGCCATCAAGGTGTCATTTTCCCAGCTGCCATTGAAGCTTGCGGCCAACATGGCGGGAGCGCTTGCGGTCACCGGATTTTTCAGCCTGGCCTTTTATGAAAGGCGGGCCGGCAAAGAAGCGGAGGGGCTGACGGGGATAGTCAGGGAGGTGGATCATGATTGATCAGGCTGGCAGACCTGAACCGGTGCAACCGTCCTTTCTGCCTGCAGCAACTGTCAGGAAGACAGAAGGGGACAGAACTTCCCTGCTCTTTCCCGGGGGCCGGAGGTTTGCCCTTCTGATCAGCATGGTTGTCGCAGCCCTCCTGATTATTCTGGTACGGACAGGGTCGCTTCAGCTCTTCGGCAGACACGACGCCTTCATTCCTGAAACGGTGGGAAAGATGAGCGAGATCACGCTTGAAGCGCCGCGAGGTGATATTGTGGACCGTAATGGGATACCGCTGGCTGTTTCCGATGCAGTTGACCGGGTTGAACTCGTCTCCACCCGGATGACCAACGAGCAATTGAACAGATTCTTGCTTGATTTGGCCATCCTTTTCGACGACTACCACAGCAGTTTTAACAGTCCTTTACTGAACTGGTTCGACCTGCCGCAGGAATACAGGGAAGAGAATCTTCTCAAGACCGAGGAATCGCTCCGGTTTGTATTCCGCCGGCCGGCTGACGAGATCAATTATTGGCAAACTGACAAGGATCTCTTCAACTTGATTGATCGCGACAAGGCAACCACGGAACGCCAGAAGCGCCGCATGGTCCGGGAAGACCCGGATGAGTTTTTCGACTTCCTGCTCTACGACTTCTTTCGGATTGAGCCGGACCGGGCTTCAGGCAGCAGACTTTATACCGATGGAGAGGCTTTCCTGATCATTCAGCTCCGCTATCTTCTTCTCGAAAACAACTGGCTCTTCGCCAGCCGCCGGCCTGTCACGCTGGCAGACGCAGTTCCGGAGGGGCTTTCGGCCAGACTCATCGAGCAAAACTATAAATACCCCGGCGTGGTTGTGACTAAACACTACAAGAGGCGCTACACCGAGAACAGCCGCTATCTTGGCCATGCACTCGGCTACATGGGCCGTATTTCATCGCCGGAATACAGCCGTTTGAAGTCGGCAGGCTATTCCATCAATGACTTGATTGGTAAAACGGGCGTCGAACAGGCAGCCGAACCTTATCTGCGTGGCGAGTCAGGGACGGCGACACTGGTTTCCTGGCACGGCGAGGGTTCAGCCAATCCGGTTACCTTCCCGGGGGAAACGTCTGTACGGCCCATGGCGGGGAAAGAAGTCAAACTCACCCTTGATCTGAACCTTCAGAAGGTAGCCCGTGAAGAGCTCGAGCGCAAAATCATGGAATTCCGGGGCGGCACACACAAGGACAGAAAGATGGAGGCGCCGGGCGGCTGTGTGATCGTCCTTGATGCCAGGACCGGCGCCGTACTGGCCAATGCCAATTACCCGGATTACGATCCAGCCGACTTTTTGCTGCAGGACAAGGACCCCGAGGCTGCGAAACGCGTGGCGGACCTGCTCAAAGATACCCGCTACCGTCCTCTCCTGAACAGGGGGATCTCGGAAGCCTACACGCCGGGATCGACATTCAAGCCTGTGACTGCCATGGCCGCACTGGAAGCCGGGGTCATCACACCCTACCGCAATGTATTGAAGTGCCGGGGTGTCCAGGAGATCGGCGGCTTTATCTGGCGCTGCTACGGATGGCATGGGGATATCGGACTGACCCGTGCCATCGTGACTTCCTGCAACCTGTACTTTTTCCAGATCGGGGTTGAGACGGGGATTGACCGGATCAGCGAACTGGCCCGGTCTCTGGGGCTGGGTGAGATGCCTGGCCTTGACATCTCCGGTGAAGCAGCTGGTGTGCGCCCTTCGCGGGAGGTCAAGAAACAGCTGAATGCCCTGGCTGAGGACCAGACATGGTTCATTGCCGATACCTGTCAGACTTCTATTGGCCAGTTTTACAACAGTTACAGCATGCTGCAGATGGCCAGGGCCATTGCCGGCCTTGCGACCAACCGGCTCCCTACACCCCACTTCATCAAGGAAATTACCTCCCCCGAAGGGGAAATTATCATCCCCGAGCAAATCGAATCGGTCGAGCTTGGACTTAATCCTCTTAATGTGTCCGCGCTTCGCGAAGGCATGGTTGGCCTGTCGAAGGAAATGAGCAACCGGACAGGAGTGCTCCTGCACGATTTTCCGGTTCGCGTGGCCTGCAAGACCGGAACAGCGGAATCCTATAATGAAAAAATGGAGCCCATCTCCAATTCTGTCTTTGTCTGTTACGCGCCGGCGGACGATCCTGAGATTGTCATCGCTCACGCCATATCGGACGGTGCCTACGGAGAGTACTCAGCAGATATCTCATACCGGATACTGTGTGAGTATTTCGGTGTCGAACCGGTCCACGCCCGGATGGGATCCTATGATGCCTATCGGGGCCGCTAGCTCTTGTGCTCCTGGCTGGCATCGTTTACAATAATGAACAGCGCTTCAGGTAAAGTGCATAGAATCGGGAAAGGGGATACGTCTGCGTTGCCGGCGTATCAGGGTATACGGCATGAAAATTGTACTGCTGTCTGATATGACCAGAAATGAATTGCTCGTAAACTTTTGCATTGCATATAAACAGATTTTGAGCAGGCATGATCTCATTTCGCCGCTTGGCACGGCCCGGCTTATCAAAGAAGCGACTTCGCTCCTGCCGGAAACCTATTCGTCAGATATTGACAGCATATACAGCCGACTGGCTTCGCTGGCCCTGTACAACGAAATTGATGCGGTCATCTGTTTGCGCGATCCGGCTCAAACCGCCACCGAATCCCAGCAGCGTCTTTTCCAGGCATGTGATGTGAACAGCATCCCCTTTGCGACCAACACGGCGACAGCCGAAATCCTGGTGCACGCAGTCAACCGGGGGGACCTTGACTGGCGCGAGCTCCTGCGTCAATGATGAGATGGCTGCCAATTACAAGTGAACTATCCTATTCCCCGGAAAGATTCCGCCGCTGCAATACTTTTTTGCTGACGCTTGCCGGTCAGTCAGTTCTCTTCGATCCTTCCATTTTGCCGGATTTAGTGCCGGGTTATGAAACTGTCAGGACCCTCTACGCAACACATGCACATTATGACCACATTGGCGCCATCAAGCTCTGGAAAGAAAAACTGCCCGCGGCTCACTTTGTCATGCATGCCGAAGATGAACCCATGCTGGGGGATGCGGTGGCCAATGCCTCCATTCTTTTTGGCCGGCCTTCCACCTTCTGCCGCCCCGACCTGATACTGGGGAACGATGACGAAAGGATCTTTGATGACCGCTTTGGTGTAAGGCTTGTCCACACACCCGGCCATACCATGGGTTCATCCTGCTTTTTGATTGCCAGACGAGACGGAAACCAATGGATTCCACAGGCCCTCCTTACAGGGGATACCCTGTTTGACTGCGGCTGGGGCCGGACAGACTTCGTGACAGGGAACGACCAGCTGATGCGCCGTTCACTGGAGGCCTTGTATCGTCTGCTGAAGGACTTGCCCGCCGATCTGCCCGTGTGTCCGGGGCATGGGGGGATTACCAATGCCTCCCAGGCATGCCGCTTTCTCCATAGCAGCGGCTTTTCCGGCTGATCCAAGAAGAAAACCCAAGGACAAAAAGGCCAAAGCCGACGGCCTGTGTCAGGAGCAGGCCGTCTTTGTCAGGCCAGTCCACGCCATGATAGGTGGCAAAGGAGGGGGACATGGGGTTTTCTCTTGAAGCCATGGTGGCGATTCCCTGCTGTCTGACCATTTTGGCTAATCTGACCGGCCTGGCCGGCCCTCTTGCTGTGAGCGTCAGGACGACAGGAAGCATTGCGGCCTATGCGGCCATGCGAAAAGAGGACAGCGGCTATACCTGCCGGCATTACACCGCAGAAGGTGCAGGGTCGGCCATTCCCGCCGTTGAGACATGTCCGCAAAAACTTGTTGAAGCACTTTCCCTGGCAAAAGATCTGGCAGGATATATCCGGCCAGGGGGGCATGGAGCGGCTCCTCCGTGATGCCACGCCAGCCCAAATCCCCCCCCGGGCTTAAAGCCGCCGGTTCAGTCAGCCTTGCCCTGTGCCTGGTGCTGCCTCTCATCATGGTTTTGTTCAGCAGCATTCTCTTGCATAGCAGGAGGACACGGGCCGAGGTCGACCTGGTCCGGGGAACGGCACTGACAGCCGAATCAATTCTCGCGCTTTATGACCGGGAGCTTTACCGGAAATTTGGCCTTTTCGCCTATGACTGCCTGTCAGCCGATCGCGCCTCCTCAACTTTGATAGGCCCCGGCAGCGATGTCCGTTACGGCTATACCCCGCAGGCACCTTTGAGCGATCCATCTGCCATCAGGCAGGGTATTGCGCGCCACATGACCATTCGGTCGGCGACCTCATTGATTGCTGAGGCGGTGGACAAATTCGGAAAGATTCGGGCACTGAAAAGGGACATACCGCTTGACGCCCTGGAAGATCTGATCCCCGGCGCAGCAGACAGCAGCTATGCGTCTGCTGACCCTGACCTGAGCTACGAGGACGAACCTGACTGGTTGGACCAATACCAGGCTTACATGGACGATGAGTTGCGTGCCGTTTACCAGAAAGGATTATCCCAGCTGGCGCCCGCCCTTCTTCCCGCTCCGGACGGGAAGATGGAATACTTGCATTACGACCCCTTTGACAACAGTGGGCTGGACCGCCTGGGAACCTTGGTCGATCATGCGCTTTTCGTAGTTCCCGACGGTTTCCTGGACCGAATCCTCCTCATGGAATACACCTTGTCTTATTTTTCGAATGGCGTTCCTTTTGTCGTCCGTGACGGGATCAGGATCGATGACAGGACGCCGGACGGCCGGGTGCTTGCATCTTTTTCAGCCCTGCGGGATCGCGAGGCTGAGGAGATCGCAACGGGCCTGGGCGGAAATGCAGGTTCATACGCCCTGACTCTTTTCATCAGCTCCATCCGCATGGTCATGCATTTTCTCCACGTATTGACGGATGAGTCGCTGCTGTCCATGTACGAAATTGCTGCCGGGGTTATCGCGACTGCTGTTGCGGCCATCACCCTTGGCGAGGTAGTCCTTCCCCCCGAGGCGGTGATGTGGGTGCTGGTGGCCGCAGCTGTCCTGGGTCAGGCGGCCCAGGATACCTTCCGCTTGCAGAGAGGTTATGAAGTAGACCTCTGGCCTGGAACCAGCTCAATCAACGTAGGCATGCGCTACCGCGACTACCTGCGCCTCCTGATTCTGGTGCAGCAGCCCGAGGTCATATCGGAAAGGATTGCCGTGGTGGTCGGCCGGCTTGTTCCCGGGCCTCATTATACGGAGGTGATATGCCATGGTGAATGGGAGGGTGTGAAGGTGACACATGCTGCCTCCTATCTTTCGCGGGAATATGCCCCCGCCTTGCCATGAAAAGCCTGAATGATAAAAGTGAGAAGGGTCGACTGCACGGGATGCTGTCCCTCGAGGCAGCTCTCATTTTTCCGGTCATCCTCACCCTGCTCCTTGTCTTCGTCGGGGCAATCCATGGTGAACAGGATGCCATGATCATTTCGCATGCGCTTGATCAGACCTCACGGGAAATCGCGCTCCTTTTGCCTCTGGCTGATTTGCTTGACAATATGGCTGAACCGCTTTCCGGAATCAGGGAGCTGATTCCGGACCGGACCTTGGCCGGCATGGTGGAGAGCGGCCTTTCCGACATTGCGGCAACCGTATTGGCATCACCTTTCATACTCCAGCGGGTTGATCACTGGGTCCGGGCCACGGCACACAGCCAGGGAAGAAGAGCGCCATCCGGAGCCAGGCGGCTTGCCATCGATTTTGACAAGGATCGGAGGACCATCTGGCTTTGCCTCTCATTTCAACAGAACGGATTTCTGGCCGGTCAAATAATTGAGGTCAAGTCACGGGTTCCTGTTTGGAATGCGCATCCGTTTTCTGAGGGGCCGGAAGAGGATGAGCAGTCTAAAGAAGGAATCTGGTCACTCCCCAATTTCGAACGGGGACAGGCCTTCAGAAGAATTTTTGGCGGCCATCTGCCGCACTTTTATCCGGTCATCGCCGGCTGGAACGGCCATGAAGCAGTCTCGATCAAGAGCATGGACTTGACCGCTCCCTCCTGGTCCTCGTCTGCAGCAGCCGGACGCCGTGTCAGGCAGCTGGTCGACCAGCTGGCTTCCTTTGAGGGAGCAGGGGGCGAAGGGCCCCTGCCCGGACAGATTCAATCAAGGAGGCTGATCCTGGTCATTCCAGACAATGAAATTGCCTGGAAGACATCCGAAACCCTTGGTCAATGGAGGTACCAGGCCAGCCTGGCCGGCGTTTCGCTCGATATCCGTGAATACGGCACCAGTCACGCCCATCAGTCTCCTGATTGGCCGGCAGGCGCACCTTAACTTAAAATAGAGTAAGATAAACAAGATATGACGATGGCCGGGATGAAATGAAATGAGTTTGATTGAAAGAGTAATCGGAACCTATTCAGATCGCGAGCTGAAGAAGATCCGCCCCCAGGTGGCTGCAGTGATCGCGCAGCAAGAGCGTTTTCGCGATATGTCCGAAGCTGAACTCCGGGGATCCACGGATCAGTTCAGGCAACGCCTCGGGCAGGGGGAAACACTGGACGACCTGCTCCCGGAAGCCTTTGCGGCTGTCCGCGAGGCCAGTACGCGTGTGCTCGGCATGACCCACTTCCCTGTCCAGATACAGGGTGGCATTATCCTGCATCAGGGCCGTATCGCAGAGATGCGGACCGGCGAGGGCAAAACACTGGTGGCTACTCTGCCAGCCTACCTCAATGCCCTGACGGGTGAGGGTGTCCATATCGTCACGGTCAACGATTATCTGGCAAGGCGGGACAGCGAGTGGATGGGAAAGATCTACCGCTATCTGGGCCTCGAGGTCGGACTGATTGTTCACGGCCTGGACCGGGATGAGCGGCGGCGCTCCTACGCTGCCCATGTGACCTACGGCACCAACAATGAATTCGGCTTTGACTATTTGCGCGACAACATGGTCATGTCCATTGAAGACTGCGTCCAGCGCCGGTTGAATTTTGCCATTGTTGACGAGGTTGACAGCATTCTGGTTGATGAGGCGCGCACACCCCTGATTATCTCCGGTGCAGGAACCGACTCTTCCGAGCTCTACCTGCGAGCCGAAGAGTTTGTCCGCAAATTGAAACCCAAATACGTCATTCAGAAGGAGGCCATGCGTACGGCGGAAGAGCTTGATGAGGCGGAATCCGGTGCGGATTATATTGTTGATGAGAAGGCAAAGAGCTCGGTTTTGACCAAGCGCGGCGTCAAACGGGCAGAAGACTATTTTGGCGTCGAAAACTTATCTGATCAGGAAAACTATGAGATCAACCATCACATCACCAATGCCTTGAAAGCGCACGGCACCATGCACGCCGACAAGGATTATGTCGTCAAGGACGGCGAAGTCATCATCGTCGATGACTTCACAGGCCGTCTTATGTTTGGAAGACGGTACAGCAACGGCCTTCATCAGGCGATCGAGGCCAAGGAAGGTGTCCATATCCAGGACGAAAATAAAACACTCGCAACCATCACCTTCCAGAATTATTTCCGCATGTATAAGAAGCTTTCCGGCATGACGGGCACGGCCCTGACAGAGGAAAATGAATTCCGTCAGATCTACAACCTCGATGTGGTATGCATTCCCACCAATATGCCCATGATTCGTTATGATGCGCCGGATGCCGTTTACCGTACGGAAGAGGGCAAGTACCGGGCTCTTCTGGAACAGGTCAGGGAGATCCACCAGACGGGCCAGCCGGTCCTGGTTGGTACCGTTTCAGTCGAAAAGTCCGAGCTCCTGTCGCGCCTTTTCCTGCGTGAAGGGATCAGGCACAACGTCCTGAATGCCCGCCATCACGAACGTGAAGCTGAGATCGTTGCCCAGGCGGGCCGTTTCGGTGCGGTTACCATCGCCACCAACATGGCAGGCCGGGGAACGGATATCCTGCTGGGAGGCAATCCTGAGTTTCTGGCAAGGCAGGAAATGCGCCGCCAGGGCTACGAAGATGAGCTTATCGAACAGTCAACGGCTCACAACGTCACGGATGATGAGGAGATCATCAGGGGGAGGCAGCTTTTTTCCTCCCTCCAGGACCGGTATGCAAAAGAGATCGCGGAAGAGAAAAAACGGGTGATTGAAGCCGGGGGGCTGTGCATCGTAGGGACTGAACGCCACGAGTCCCGCCGGATTGACAACCAGTTGAGGGGCCGGGCCGGCCGGCAGGGAGACCCGGGTTTTTCAAAATTCTTTCTCTCACTTGAAGATGATCTGATGAGGCTTTTCGGAGGCGATCGCATGGATCGGATCTTCTCCACTCTGGGTGTGGATGACGAGATGGAAATCGCGCATCCCATGTTGTCACGAAGCATTGAAACGGCGCAGAAGCGGGTGGAGGGCATGAACTTTGCCATCCGGAAAAATGTTCTGGAATATGACGATGTCATGAATATTCAGCGCAACCTGATCTACCGGCAGCGACGGGAGGTCCTGGAGGGCCAGAACCTGCATCCTTACTATCAGCGGATCATCCCGGCCATTTTGGAGAGCACCCTGGCGGACTTCGTCACTGCATCGGGAAACACTTCCAATTGGGATCTGGAAGCATTCTCTACCAGGCTGCTTGATCTCTTTGGGCCGCTGCCGTCGCTGGAACACTTTCTGCGGACAAAAGAACCGGAAGATGGCTACGAGTTGCAGCAGCTGCTCCAGGAAGATGCGCTTGGGAGGCTGGAGGCCAGGGCAGCCGAACTCGGTTCACAGGAATTACTGCAGGTCGCTGAACGCGTCATCCTGCTCCAGGCCGTCGACAGCCACTGGATGGACCATATTGATCTCATGGATGACCTGCGGGACAGCATCGGCATGAGAGGTTATGCCCAGCATGATCCCGTTGTTGAGTATAAGCGCGAAGGCTTTGAAATGTTTGAGGCCATGAATGACGCCATTCAGGTCGACGCGGTCCGCATGATCATGCGGGCCAGGCTGACCCGGGAAGAGGAGCCGGTAAAACGCCGCGTGCCCAAACGTTTGCTGGAAGGGCGCGGATCCAGCGGCTGGTCCAGGGAAGCTGCCATGACAGCCGCCCGCCAGCTGGCAGGGGAGAGCCAGTCCATGCAGGCCGGGGAACAGGCCCAGGCAAAGACCGATCCCGTGCGTGTGAAACAGCGGCCGGGGCGCAATGATCCCTGCTGGTGCGGCAGCGGAAAAAAATATAAGAACTGCCATCTGGCGCAGGATGAAAAGGAAATGAATTAATGGGGAGACAGACTTATGAAAAACAGATGGATGGATGATCGTGCGGTCACGGCAGTCCGTGTCCTTTCGATCGAGGCAGTGGAGAAGGCCCGTTCCGGCCACCCCGGCCTGCCTTTGGGGGCAGCGCCTATGGCCTTTGAGCTCTGGGCCCACCACATGAAACACAATCCGGCAAATCCCGGCTGGCTGAATCGGGATCGTTTTGTCCTGTCTGCCGGGCACGGTTCCATGCTTCTGTACGCGCTCCTTCACCTTTTTGGTTATGGGCTTCCCACTGAGGAACTGGCTTCCTTCAGACAGTGGGGCAGTCTGACTCCCGGCCACCCAGAGTATGGGCTCACCGTGGGGGTGGAGACAACGACCGGCCCCCTTGGCCAGGGATTTGCGACGGCCTGTGGCATGGCCATGGCAGAGGCGCATCTGGCAGCCATGCTCAACACTGCTGATCACCGGATCATCGATCACCGGACCTATGTCCTTTGCAGCGATGGCGACCTGATGGAAGGTATTTCAAGTGAGGCCGCCTCGCTTGCGGGATCGCTCAAACTGGGAAAACTGATTGTTCTCTATGATGACAATGACATCAGCATTGAAGGATCAACTGAGCTGGCTTTTACTGAAAATGTCAGCCTTCGATTTGAGGCTTATGGCTGGCATGTGCTCGAAGTGCCGGACGGCAATGACCGCGATGCGGTATCACGGGCGCTTGATGAGGCCAGGTCACGCGATGACCGCCCCTCGCTCATCCGGGTTAAAACCAGGATCGGCTACGGATCGCCTCTGGAAGGTTCAGAAGCCTCACACGGAGCGCCTCTCGGTCCGGAAAATCTCGAGATCACCAAGCGGAAACTTGGCTGGCCTGAAGATCTTGAGCCCTTTACGGTTCCGCAAGAGATTCTCGATTACTGCAAGTCGCTTACGGGCAGACTCAGCCAGGCCGAAGCGGGCTGGCAGGCGGTCTATGATGAATGGGCTCTGGCAAACCCCCTGCTTGCGGGCACTTTCCAGGCAGCCTTGGAAAAGAGAGATCTTGACGACCTCACCCTGGCGGAGCTTGTTGATTTGACGGACAAAGATGAAGCGACCCGTGTGACCTCGGGGCGTGCCTTGAACTATCTTTCGGGTAAAACACCCTACCTCTTCGGCGGCAGCGCAGATCTGGCGCCCTCCACCAATACTGCCATCCGGGGAGCCAGCTCTTTTTCGCACGCACACCCGGAAGGCGCCACCATCCATTTCGGCGTCCGCGAAGCCGCCATGGCAGCGGCGGCCAACGGCATCGCCCTGCATGGAAGCTTGAGGCCCTATGTAGGGACCTTCCTGGTCTTTTCCGATTATCTGAAGGGATCGATCAGGCTTTCTGCCTTAATGAAACTCCCGGTTATCTACATCCTTACCCATGACAGCATCGCTGTCGGCGAGGACGGGCCGACCCACCAACCGGTTGAGCATTTGAATATGCTCCGTTCCATCCCAGGGCTGAAAGTTTACCGGCCGGCAGGCTGCCGCGAGACTGCAGCCGCCTGGTACCAGGCCATCCACAACAAGGGACCCTCGGTGCTGGTTCTGTCACGCCAGTCAATCCCCGCAGCGGGGACGGATCCGCAGGGTGTCAGCAGGGGAGCCTACATTGCCCGAGACTGCGGGGAACCGGACATCCTGATCCTTGCCTCGGGATCCGAGCTGCCGCTTGCCCTGGAGGCCGCAAGCATGCTTGAGCCTGAAGGCATTAAAGCACGCGTTGTTTCCATGGTTTCCATGGAGGTTTTCGAAGATCAGGACCAGGAATACCGCGACAGGATTCTGCCGCCTGGCCTGCGAAAGAGGCTGGCCGTGGAAGCGGCTTCCCCGATTCCCTGGTACCGGTACACGGGGCTTGACGGCAGGATCATGGGAATCGGCCGCTTTGGAGCGTCGGCGCCTGGATCCAGGGTCATGAAGGAATACGGATTTACAGCCGAAGCCATCGTCGAGGCCTCCAAGAAGCTTGCCAGAGATTGAGAAAGGGTTGAGAATCCAAAGGGCTGTCTTTCATGGGGGATGGCGAACGCTTTGAGATTGAGCCGGATTAAAGCAAACCAGGTGAAAAGTCAGGGCTTCGTTGTTCGATTATCAAAAAGAAGATGTACTAAGAAAATGACATACGGTGAGCGTCGGCTTCCTTTAAGATACTTACTTTTATTTGACCTATACATCGAGTTGTGTGATTATACACTTTGGGAGTCGGGATTGATGTGAATCAACCACAGCCACTGAAAAGGAGATGCCGATGAAGAAGGGATTTGCAATTATTCTGGCCGTTATGCTGGCCTTGGGGGTGGTCGCGCTCTGGCAGGGTTCTGCTGAAGAGATCTTTGCGGATCCGCAATTGATTGATCCTCAGGATCCGAATGTTGATGGTAATATCAGGACCCATGGTACGGGAGGCTACCTGCTTATGGATCCTTTAGTAACGGAAACCGCGTATACGGCTACGAGTTTTCGATTCGATCTCACTTATGAAGTTCCCGCTAGTGTGCAGGCGGGTGACTTCACCTTCATCGAGCTCTGTGGGCCTCTTTTGCAAGGTTATGGCGAGGCTGAAATTACAGACGGCGCAACGACTCTCGCCCACCTTACCTTTGCCGACAAGCTCCTGACTGTCACTTATACGGACGCCTTCAGCAATGGCTACAAAGAGATCAGCTTTGAATTTTTTGCTGACCTTGATTGGCAAAATGCCATTGACGGTGAAACCTATGACGTCGGATTAAAGTTTAATAACGAAGAACCGGAGATACTGGGCAGAATCCAGTACGAATATGCTTTGGAATTTGATGATGAGGCTCTCAACAAACATTTCCAAGGGCTGGTATCAGCTGATGCGTCCGGTGTTGTGATGGGTTACAGGATTCGGATCAATGCCTCAGGATGTGAGCTCGGCGCTGTCTTGCTTGCGGATGAGATCAAAAAAGCGGGACCCTCTTACGTAAAAGACAGTGTGAAAATTTGGAAGGTGAAATTCACCTGGGATCCGGTTGAAAAAACCTACCAATTTGATGCCAACAAAAATTCCTGGATTGATGTTACAAATCAATTCCAGGCAGATATTATATTCGCAGAGAGCACTGAAGGGCTGCCCGTATTTGGCATCTGGCTTGGCAACCTGGAGGAAACCGATCAATACATTATCGAATACAATCTCAGGGCGGACTTCGCAGACAAAGTTTCGTTTGTAAACCAAGCAGAGCTCATGTCATTCGGCGAAATATTTCTCGGCCAAGTGACCTTGTTTAACGATTACATCAAGCCCGAAGGTGGTGAAAAAGAGTCCGCTGATTTCCGGATACACAAGGTGGATGAGAAAGGCTTGCCGCTGGAGGGCGCCAGCTTTATGTTGAGAAGTCTCGATGACAGTCAAAGTGAGTTTGAGCCTTATGTAACGAATGAGAGTACTGATGAAAACGGTGAAATTCTATTTGAAGGTCTTGAAATAAGAGATTATGAGCTTATCGAAACTTCTCCGCCCGAGGGTTACGAGTTGGATGACCAGGTCAATCGCTGGATTATCGAAGCAAAAGCCTTGAAGTCAGACGAAATCCTCGTCAAAAGAATTGTGAATAAGAAGAAAGCTGCGCCGCCTACGACCTCGGTTCAGGAAAAGGACGAGGAGTCGGTCCCCGCAACGGGCATCAAGACGCGCTTTGCCGTCGCGGGGGCCTTCTTCCTGTCACTGGCTGCCCTGCTGCTTGTATTCGGCCAAAGAAAAGTCGAAGAGAAATAAGGCGGGCCATCAATCGGTTCATCCCATCTTAAAATGGGTGCTGTCCCAAAAGGAGACAGCACCCATGGAGCCGAAGGTGAGAATCGAACTCACGACCTATTCATTACGAGTGAATTGCTCTACCGCTGAGCCACTTCGGCGGTCGATACCCATCTTACAAGTCAAAAAAAATCGTGTCAAGCAAAATTTTTCCGGAACCGCAAAGACGGCCCCTTCGGGGCCGCCTTTCAAGTCGGTTCTTTTTTTGTCTAGTCCTCGAGGTAGGGGATCTCATCGGGAACAAATTCGCGTGCGGCGTATTGCCTGTCCAGAGACAGGACGGCACCCGGATGATCACCGGCCCGCTTCCAGAACATGACGTTGTCGTTTCCGTTCACTTCCTCTTCAACCTGTTCAAGGATGTACCAGTCAAGGAAAAGCCTGGCGGCGCGATCGCCGTCCTCTTCAGCCGCGATGGCCATTTTATCGATGGAATCCGTGATGTATTCCTCATGCGCCAAAGCGGCTTCGAATACCTCAAGGGGGCTGTTCCACTGACCCTCGGGTGCCTCCATGGGCAGGAGCTCGACCGGTTCACCGCGCATCATCAGGTAGCGGATGAATCCCTCTGCGTGAACGACCTCCTCTTTGTACTGAACATACATCCAGTTGGCTGCCCCGGGCAGATCGTTCTGGTTGAGCCAGTTGCTCAAGGCCAGGTAGAGGTAAGCTGAAAAATACTCTTTGTTGATCTGTTCATTAAACAGTTTTCTTAATTTTCCGGTCATCTTCATCGTCGTTGTTCTCACTTTCATAAGATAGAGATGGTGGCTTGAACGGATGACAAGCCATCAAAAACTGATTTGAATATTGCTTCCAATATTATAGTCCCCCAGCGGCCGGTCACTGTTTCGCGTGTTACTGAGAATCGCAAGAATCCGGATTTTTGGCCTTGCATTTGGATCGGGCCCCGTGAATTCATGGTAAAGTAATGAGGCAGGTAAGAATGGGTGATTGGACGGGGGAGCGGGGCTACCATGCAGATTACGGAGATCCGATGGGCTACCGGACACCCCGGCAAGGAAGGTCCGCGTTACCGTATGACGCTCAGGCCGGGAATCACCTTCATTCATTTCCGACCGTCCGAACAATCCACCGCCCTGCTTTGCCGGCTCCAGTCAGACCTGACCCGCCCTCCGGACGATTTTCTGAATGATGACGGCAGCCCCGGGGATTACTGGCAATTTATTTTTCACGAAAAAGATCTTTTCTATTCGTATTCCAGCGATCAATCGACCCGGGAAGCTGACCAGTTTTTCCGGCAGGCCATTGTAGGCTGCGAAGGTGAGGTGCTTGAGAGCCGGATCAATTATGCCGCCCTGTGCAATACAGAGGAATCACCGGAGGTTAAAAGGGAGCGGCTGGAACAATTGCTTTCGAGACTGGATGAGTCACGCAGCTATCTGTACGACCAGGCCGGGGGGCAGGGGAAATTGCTCTCTCTCCAGGCGGGTATCCGGAAGTGCAGCCAGGAGATCAGCCGGTTGAGAGACTGTGCAGAAACCGCCCCCAATCTGTCTGAAGCCCTCACAGAGGCGGAAAAGCGGCTGGCAGGTCTGAAAGCAGAAGATCAGAAACTGGCAGACGAACAGCGGCGGATCAAGCATCTTATGACCCGGGCCGAATATGAGATCTACACCGGATTTCGGCGGGAACTGAAGGAAACTCTGGACAGAGAAGGGGTTTTTGGATCCCGCATCACTGAAAAAGGGCACAATATCACGGTGCACGAAATGACCTGCCTGACAGGTCTGCGAAAAGAGCTGGCCGACATTGAGGAGGAAGCCGGATCCGTCGAGCGAAAACTCGGATCCGTGAAAGCAGACCGGATCAAAGCGGAGCAGGAGCGGATCATGACCGGGCGCCAGCTCCAGGGGCTTAACCGCGAGAGAGATCAGATCCTGGAGCAGGTAAGGCAGGCGGAAGCAGGTGATCGACAGAAGGTGATTTCCTCCGACAAAGGGGGCCATCTCTTTCCGACGAAGACCCAGCTTGCCTGGCTGGCCGCCTTGCTGCTCTTCACAGCCGGTCTTCTCCTAACGCTTTTTGCGCGAATCCCGGGCTTGGTTCTCAGCGGCCTGGGAGTTTTGTCCTTCGTTGCAACCGCCCTATGGACTTTCAGACGGAATCTCCTGACAGGCATCCGGTCACTTTCCGGAAACCGCCGCCAGGAGGAATTAAGTCAGTTGCGAAGCCAAGGCCATCAGCTTTCAGCCCGAATCGCCACAAGCACAATCAATCTGGATCGGCTGGAGAAACACATCCTGGAGCTTGACAGCAAAGAAAAAGGGCTGCTGGCTGACGCCGCCAGGATAGGAAGAAAGTACAGGCAGACAGAAAGTGAGCTGATGCGCCTGATCAGGCAATACGCGGGGCCCAGTGAAAGCAGTGAAGCGGATGAAATTATTACCGCCCTGTCGCGGCAGCGGGAATCGAGCGCCTATTACAGTGA
The DNA here is from genome assembly GCA_012511175.1 of Fastidiosipila sp. Taxonomy (NCBI): domain Bacteria; kingdom Bacillati; phylum Bacillota; class Clostridia; order Eubacteriales; family Oscillospiraceae; genus Fastidiosipila; species Fastidiosipila sp. The sequence continues at coordinate 17,064 of JAAZGO010000011.1, forward strand.
AATGGTTGCCGATCTGCAAAGGAAGATGGCTGACCTCAGGCATGGCCGGTCCGAAGAAGAGATGGAAAGGGAGTACCAGCACGCCTGCAAAGAGCTTGGTGAAACGGAGGAAGGGGGGGACATGGCCGGCCTGAAAGATCTGTCACTGGAGATTTCCAGACAACGGATTAAACTTGCCGCAGCCATTGAGGAAGGCCAGGAAACGCTTCGCGAAAGCAAAGAAAAACTGAAGACCTCGAGAGAATCGGTCCTTGCCCTGGGAGGGCTCGAACGCAAATGCCAGGCCTTGTCCGAATCATACCAGTCAACTGTCCACGATTACGTGTGCATCAGAGGGGCAATCGGCTGGCTGAAAGAAATACTCAGTCAATGGACGAAGATAGATGTCATGGCGTGGATGTCCTTGTCAGCGGGCTATCTCAATCGTTTGACCGGGAGGCGGCCGGAAGGTCAGCCCCTGTCGCTGCCCGGGGTGACCCCCCGCGAAAGAATTCGCCCGCCGAGATTCTCTCCTGCAAGATCAAAAGCGGATCAGGCCGGGGCGGCCGGCCTTTCTGCTTTTTCAACGGCACCCCAGTCCGCCCGCTATCTGGCAATCAGGCTGGCCTTGATTGCCGCCCAGATCAAGAGCGGATGGCCCGGGACACCGCTTTTGTTTTTTGACCCCGAGATCCCTGCCGGCCGCGCACAAAGAGAGAATATCCTCAGTACACTGGAAGAATGGTCCATGGAGACAGGTTTGCAAATCATTTATTTTAGTGATGACCAACAGCTGGTTTCGATCGCCAGGGCCAGGGAAATGACGATATACTATCCAGGGTGAGAGTCAGCTACATGATAAAGAGCAAAGGACGAGGTGAGCCATGAAAGAAGGAATCAGAATCATCGAACAGGAACTGGAAGCTCTGAAGGCATCGGGAGTCTACAGTGAGGAACGTGTCCTGACGGTGCCGCAGGGGAGCAGGATCGACACCAGCGACAAAAAGGATGTCGTCAACATGTGCGCCAATAATTACTTGGGGCTGTCCAATCATCAAGAGTTGCTTCAGGCGGCCAGGGACAGTTATGACCAATGGGGTTACGGCCTGTCCTCCGTCCGCTTCATCTGCGGAACCCAAGTTTTGCACAAGGAGCTGGAGGCCAGGCTGGCCGAATTTTTCGGCTTTGAGGATGCCATTCTCTACTCTTCCTGTTTCGATGCCAACGGAGGGCTCTTTGAGACCATTTTGACTGAGGCGGATGCGGTCATCAGCGACCGCTTGAATCATGCCAGCATCATCGACGGGATCCGCTTAAGCAAAGCCAGGCGGTATGTTTACGATAATAATGATATGCGCCAGCTGGAGGCCCGTCTCAAGGAAGCAGACGGGGCGGGGGCCCGCATCAAGCTGATCGCGACAGATGGCGTCTTTTCAATGGACGGGATTATCGCGGATCTGAAGACGATCTGCGACCTTGCTGACACTTACGGAGCCCTGGTCATGGTGGATGATTCACACGCGTCCGGTTTTGTCGGCAGGACGGGGCGCGGGACACCGGAGCACTGCGAAGTCAAAGGCAGGATCGATATCATGACCAGCACACTGGGCAAGGCCATGGGGGGGGCATCCGGCGGCTTCACCATGGCAAAAAAACCGGTCATCGACTGGCTCCGGCAGAAGAGCAGGCCCTACCTTTTTTCCAATACCCTGGCTCCGGCAATCGCCGCCACATCGCTCAAGGTTCTTGAGCTGCTCCAGCGTGACAGCCTTTTAATCGATCGCTTGAACGACAACACGCTTTATTTCCGGCAGGGGGCTGAAAGAATCGGTCTCGATGTCATCCCCGGTACGCATCCCATTGTTCCCGTCATGATCTATGACGCTGTCAAGTCCATCGAAGTGGCGGATTATCTGCTTGAACTTGGCCTTTATGTCATCGCTTTTAAATTTCCGGTTGTCCCTCAGGGCAAGGCCCGCATCCGGACGCAGGTATCAGCCGCCCACTCCCGGGAGGACCTTGATTTTGCCCTTGACTGCTTTGCCAGAGCCAAGGCCAAATTTGATCTTTGACAAATAAAATAAGTCCTCCTATAATGACCGGTGTTCGCACCATTAGCTCAGCTGGCAGAGCAACTGACTCTTAATCAGTGGGTCCGGGGTTCGAATCCCCGATGGTGTACCAGAAAAGGCGGCGACTGTTGGTCGCCGCCTTTTCCTGATTTGATTATTTGGCCGGTAAGTTACCGGTATTCCACGGTCTTGAGCGCGCTGTCATCCACGACAATCACCCAGGTCAGGCCCGGATTCAAAATCAGCTCCTCGCCGTCCAGGAAGTAAACAATGGGTTCCGTGTGCGACGCTTTCTTCCAGCTAATCTGATATTTACGGGCGCCGGTAAGATAGACAGCTTCCGCCTCATCGACCCAGTTGATCTTGTTATGGACACCGTTTGGCATCAAGCTGTGCGGGCGGTGCAGGACAATGATATTGGCGATATCCAGCACTTCACCCGTCGCTTCATCCACCAGCACTTCGCCATTGTTGAACTTGTGGTAAACCTTCTTGTCGGCGTCATACTTAAACGATTCCTGCAGACTCGTGTAGTGGTAATGGAGCTCGGTCACCCTTTCCCCGATGCCCGGCCGGGCGAAATGGTCACGGACGTGGAGGCCTTTGACAGGTTCCACGGGCAGAATGGAACCGTACTTCTTCTCAGCCCGGCTGTAACACTTTTCCAGGCTGGTGTAAAGATTGTGTGGCACCACCCGGTGGTCCGTGCGGTTAAAGATTGAATAATCACCTTTTAATGCGTCGAGAATCCGGATCTCATCAACCAGAGGGCTGGCCTCTATAACACGATAGTTGCCCGCATAGCAATAAAAGGCCTGATGCTGGGCGACCAGGTCAAGATAGGCGGGCCGGGCACTTCGGACGGGTCCGATGACCCCCTCGTCAGCATCGGTCAGAAGGAGCAGGCGGGTGGTGCGTGCCTCGGTCATCATCTGGTAGATCAGTTTTGCCTTGGACAAACCTGATTGAGGTCTGGCGGCAGCCACATTATTGATCATGAATGCAATCGGATACCGGTCAGGAAAAAGAAACCTGATGACCGGTACCGCTTCAGCTTCCGTCTCTGCCGGCCTGCTTGACGGGTCGGTTGCAGGCCTTTCAGGAACCGGCCCCGGGTCAGGCAGACCGGTTTCTGATCCTCCCGGCTCTCTTTTGCCGCAGGACATGGCGGTCACGGCAAGGAACACTATCAGCAACAGGGTTACCGTCTTTTTCATCTTCAGGCATGCAGGCAGACCTCCATCCGGCCGCTTGCTTTACCTCCCTACGTGATGGATATGGCTCAATCATAACACGGCGGCCTGTGCTATCATGCAAGTGTCCGGGGATGGCAGCAGCATACGGCTGCGTGGCATGGCCTGGATATGGGCAGACCATGACTGATCAAAGATTTATCTCTAAACTTACCCAATGGCTCCACGAATCGGCTGACACAGTTTTTTTCGGCGGAGCCGGCGTTTCGACGGAATCGGGTGTGGCTGATTTTCGAAGTGCCACGGGCATCTACTCCCAAATGGGCGGGGCGGAGCGCTATCTGACCCTTGAATTCATGAATAGTCAGCCAGAGGAGTTTTATTCATTTTACAGAAAATTTTTTATGAAGGCGGGGATACGCCCCAACCCTGCGCATACAAAGCTGGCGGAAATGGAAGCGGCAGGAAAGCTTTCCGCCATCGTTACGCAAAATGTTGACGGCCTGCATCAGGCAGCAGGCAGCAGGCGGGTTTACGAACTTCACGGGAACGGGAACAGATTCTATTGCCAGCGCTGCTCCCGTAAATATACTTTTGACGAAGCGGCATCAGCTGCCGGTGCTTTTTATTGCCGGGACAATAATTGCGGCGGTCTTGTGCGCCCGGATATTGTCATGTATGGCGAGCCGCTGGACGAAGAAGTGATTGGCGGCGCTGTCAATGCCATTGCCGGGGCTGATTTGCTTATCGTGGGCGGCTCATCCATGACCGTTTATCCGGCAGCCGGTATGATCCACTACAGAAAGCCCGGCTCCAGACTGGTACTCATTAACCTGGAAGCAACCCCTTACGACAGCACGGCCGACCTGGTGGCACATGAGTCGATCGGGGAGCTGTTCTCAAGCATTGAGCTCGAATCCCGTTGAAAACCAGGATGTTTTTTGCTAGCATGGCTTAGGTCCCTGTGGACAAGTGGAGGTAAAGCCCTTTGGACGGCAGCAGCTGTACCGGCCCTCTGATGAGGGCAATTCTGGAAAAACAAGTTATCGTCGCAAGCAATAGCGGTTCGCTTCTGTTCGATTTGATCCTGATATTCGTTCTCATACTCATCAATGGCTTTTTTTCGGCTGCCGAAATGGCGGTCGTGACACAAAATGACAACCGGATCAGGCAGATGGCGCAATCAGGCCACAGCAAGGCCAAGCGGCTCTTGAGGTTTGTCGATAACAAAAGCCGCTTTCTTTCGACGACTCAAGTGGCCATCACAATTGCGGGATTTCTCTCAAGCGCCTTCGCGGCTGATAAAATTGCGGGAAGGATCTACACTGCCCTTGATCCTCTTTATGAGACGCCATCGCTGCGAACCATCGCTGTCATTGGGCTCACCATCCTGCTTTCCTACATAAGCATGGTTCTGGGAGAACTGGTTCCGAAAAGGCTGGCCATGCGCAGGCCCGAAGCGCTGGCTCTGTCAATTGCAGGCATTTTGCGCGGATTCGATATCTTTTTCTATCCTTTTACCCGCTTGCTTGAATTCTCAGGCAACGTGGTCATCCGTCTTTTCGGCATCGATCCTTCCGAGACGGCCAAACAGGTCACGGAGGAGGAGATCAGAATCCTGGTTGAGGCGGGGACGGGAAGCGGTGACCTTCACGAAGAGGAAGCTACTTTGATCAATAACATATTTGCTTTTGACGATAAGTACGTTTCAGAGATCATGACACCCCGTGTATCCGTGACGGGGGTCCCGCTTGACTCCAGTTACGATGAGGCGGTTGAAATCGCGGCCAATGCACGTTATTCACGATTTCCCGTCTACGAAGAGGACATTGATGACATCGTGGGTGTCCTGACAGTTAAGGACCTTCTGCGGGTCACCCGGGACCAGCGGGAAAGCGGCTTCAATCTGGGCGACATACTCAGGCCGACCTATTTCGTCCCGGAAGGAAAAAAGATCGACGTCCTTTTCAATGAGATGAAGAGGCGCCAGATCACCATGGCGGTCGTTGTCGATGAGTATGGCGGAACGGAGGGCATTGTGACCCTGGAGGATCTGCTGGAGGAGATCGTCGGCGAGATTGAAGACGAGTACGATGCGCCTGAGACGAGTGTAACCCTGAATCCCGACGGATCCTATGTCTTCAGCGGTCTCCTCACCCCCGCAGAGGCGGGCCGCTATGTCCCTGAACTTGACGCCCTGAAGGAAGATGATGATTTTGATACCATTGCCGGCTTTGTTCTTTCCCTGCTGGGGCATATCCCCATGCAGGATGAAAAACCGGAGGTCATATTCAATCACCTGAAATTTACTGTCCTGGAGATGGAGGACAGGAGGATCGCCAAGATTAAGCTGGAGATCCTTCCGGAAAAGAGTAAGGACAGCGGCCCGAGGGACGGGGAAGCCTCCGGTTCACACGATCCCCTCTGAGTGAACAGAAATGAAGAAAGCGCTTGAAAAAGGGGCAGGGCCCCCGGCCGGGTTGATTTCCAATGAGGAGGCCTGTACAGTGCCGGTGCCCGAGGTCGTTGCCCTGCTGCAAACCGATCCCCTGGCGGGCCTGACTGTCAGTGAGGCAAAGGACAGGCTTGCCAGGGTCGGACCTAATGAACTGGAGGAGGAGAAGAAGACGCCCCTGGCTGTGAAACTCTTCTACCAGTTCAAGGATTTCCTGATTGTTATCCTGATCGGGGCCGCCGCCATTTCCGCTGCGCTTGGGGAAACAGCTGACGCCATCATCATCTTTGCGGTTGTCCTGATCAATGCCGTACTGGGAACCATTCAGGAGCACCAGGCGGAAAAGGCTCTGGATGCCCTGAAAAAAATGGCGGCGCCCTACGCCCGGGTCATCCGCTCCGGAGAAACACGCCAGGTTCCAGCCGCGGAACTGGTGCCGGGAGATCTCGTCCAGCTGGAGGCGGGTGACATTGTTCCGGCGGACATCCGGCTTCTGACAAGCGTCAATCTGAAAGCCAATGAATCAGCCCTGACAGGTGAGTCAGTACCTGTGGCCAAAGACGCCGCCGTCTATTTTGCGGAGATTCCCGGTCTTGGAGACCGGGTCAACATGGTCTTCAGCAGCATGGAAATCACTTACGGCAAGGGGGAGGGTCTGGTAGTATCGACCGGGCCAGCCACCGAGATCGGCAGGATTGCCGACCGCCTGAAACAGATTGAAACTGAAATGACCCCCCTCCAGGTCAATTTGAATAAGCTGGGTAAAGTTCTCGGGATCGGCTGTCTTCTAATCTGCGCGGTGATTTTCGGTGCAGGCCTGATCCAGGGAGGTGAGCCGCTGGCCCTCTTCATGGCAGCGATCAGTCTGGCTGTTGCCGCCATCCCCGAAGGCCTGCCTGCTGTTGTGACTATCCTGCTGGCAGTCGGAATGAAGAGGATGGCCAGGGAGAATGCCATCGTCAAACGCCTTCTGGCGGTTGAAACGCTGGGAAGCGTCAATACCATTTGCTCGGATAAGACGGGAACCCTGACCCGCAATGAAATGACGGTGACCCGCCTTTTCGCGGGCGGGCGGAGATTTCTCGTAACGGGAACCGGTTATACAAGGCAAGGGGCGATTTATCCGGAAGACGGGGAAGGGGAAGAGGCTTCTTCCCCGGTGGTTGACCGCATGCTCATCATCGGCGCACTCTGCAATGATGCGGTGCTGGTCGAGCCGGAACAAGAGGGCCAGGTTATTCTGATCGGGGATCCAACGGAAGGTGCCATCCTGGCAGCCGCCGCAAAGAGCGGTCTTTCTGTCGGAGATATCCGCCGTTCCTATCCGGTCGTCTGGGAGAAGCCCTTTGATTCGGAGCGGAAAATGATGTCTGTCGGATGCCTGTTCGATGACGGGCAGTTCCAATCGCTGACAAAGGGCGCGCCGGATCAACTTCTGATGCGATGTGACCGGGAGATGACTGATTCGGGACCGGCCCCCCTGACGGAGGAAAGGCGACGGTTCATTTTGGAGCAGAATTCCTCCTATGCCCGCCAAGCGCTTCGTGTGCTGGGTTTTGCCTTTAAGGTCCATAAGAACGACCGTTTCGACGGGGCGGAAGAAGGCATGGTATTCACCGGCCTGATGGGCATGATCGATCCGCCCAGGCCGGAAGTGAAAGTGGCCATTGAGGTTTGCCACCAAGCGGGAATCGATGTGGTCATGATCACGGGAGACCATGAGGAAACAGCCGCTGCCATCGCCGATGAACTCAAATTGCGGGCTCCTGGCGATGGGGTCCTGACCGGAAGTCAGCTTCAGCAGATGACGGATCAGGAACTCTTTGAAAGAAGCGTGGCTACGTCGGTTTACGCACGGGTCTCTCCGGATCACAAGGTCAGGATCGTTGAGGCCTTGAAGCGGGCTGGCAGGATCGTCTCCATGACGGGCGACGGCGTCAATGACGCACCCGCCCTGAAGCGGGCTGACATTGGAGTGGCCATGGGGATTACGGGAACTGAGGTGGCTAAGGGGGCCGCCGACATGATTCTGACCGATGACAACTTCGGCACCATTGTCAAGGCGGTGGAGGAGGGGCGGATCATCTACGCCAATATTCGCAAAGTTGTCGGTTTCCTTCTCTCCTGCAATGTCGGCGAAATCCTTGTAATTTTCTTAACCTCCATGCTTTTCGGTCCCGCTTACGCGCCGCTGATCCCAGTCCAGCTGCTCTGGCTCAACCTGGTGACCGACAGTTTCCCCGCCCTTGCGCTGGGCAGGGAACTGTCGGAGGAAGGCATTATGCTCCGCCCGCCACGCGCGAAAAATGAAAGAATCCTGGATCGCCCCATGACGGTGTCGATCGTCCTGCAATCCCTGGCAATTTTTGTGACGGTTTTCCTGGCCTTCAATGCCGGCAGGTATTTTTACCCGGATCTTCTGGCGGACGGCACAGCGGCGGCCTCTTTCACGCTGATGCCCCTGCCGGGCGCGCTTCCCTCCTGGGGCGCCCATACCTACGCCTTTGCCACCTTGATTCTGGCTGAACTGCTGCGGGTCTTTTCGGCAAGATCCGAACAAGCTTCCGTTTTTCAGCTCGGCCTCTTCACCAATAAGATGCTGAACGGGGCGGTAATCCTGTCCCTTGCCCTGACGCTGGCAGTGATCTACATTCCTTTGCTTGACCGCTATTTTCGAACCATTCCGCTTGCTCCCAGGGACTGGGCCATCATATTTCTCCTGGTCCTGATACCTTTTCTCTCGGGCGAATTCTTTAAAGGGATTCGCAGGAAGAAGGCGGGCTGGCGTGCAGGCACTTGACGGCAGGTGCTTCAAGGGCTATACTCACTTGCGTGTAAGTAGAAGTTCCGCTTCTCACCTCAAGCGCAAGCGAAAAGGTTGACAGATACCAGCCGGGGCAGGCGGTTTTGTGGAGCGGGGCTGATCCGCTTTTTTCTTGCCCGAAAAGGAGGCTCGATATCAGACAATCAAACAGGGCCCACGCGATAAATGAGGAGATCCGTTTTCCTCAGGTCAGACTGGTGGATGAAGAGGGAAAGATGGTGGGTGTTGTTCCCGTCGAGGACGCCAGGCGGAGAGCCTACGATGCCAATCTCGATCTTGTGCTTATTTCACCCTCCCCGGATAATCCGGTTTGCAAAATCATGGATTATGGGAAGTTTGTTTTTGAACAGGAGAAAAAGAAGCGAGAAGCGAGAAAGAACCAGAAAATCGTCAACGTAAAAGAAGTCCAGCTGAAGCTGACGACTGAGGAACACGATTTTGATGTCAAGGTTCGCAACGCTCGGCGTTTTCTTGAGGCGGGAGACCGCGTCAAGGTGGTGATTCGTTTCCGCGGCCGGGAAATGACCCATACTGACCAAGGCTACGATGTGATGGAGGACTTTGCCGACGCCGTGTCGGATCTTGGGTCCGTCGAACGCCAGGCCAAGGCCGAAGGCCGGAATATGATCATGTTTTTGTCGCCTCTTAAGGATTAAGATCGGGGCCGGGCCCCTGATCATACATAGAAGATAAAGAAAGGCTGAAGGGAGGCTAAAATGCCTAAGCAGAAAACACACAGCTCATCAAAGAAGCGCTATAAGGTGACCGGAACGGGGAAGTATCTCCGCTCGCAGGCGTTCACCAGCCATATTTTGACCAAAAAGACACCAAAAAGAAAACGCAAACTGCGTAAAACCACCCTGGTCTCGGCACAGGATGCCAAGCGGTTGCGCCGGCTTTTGCCATACGAGTGACAGGTGATTTTGTCAGGGAGGGGAGGAATACAGCATGTCCAGAGTGAGAAGAAGCACGGTTTTACGCCGTAGACATAAAAGAGTATTAAAGCAAGCCAAGGGTTATTTCGGCCGCAAGGGGGCACAATACCGTGTCGCCAACCAGGCGGTTATGAAATCAGGCCAGTACGCCTACAGGGACCGCCGCAGGAAGAAACGCGATTTCCGCCGCTTGTGGATCGCCCGCATCAATGCGGCCGCACGGGCCAACGGGATGAGCTACAGCCGTTTTATCAACGGACTGAACCTTGCCGGCGTAGCGCTTGACAGGAAGGCACTGGCGGATCTGGCCGTCAACGATAAGAACGGATTTACCGAGCTGGTCAATATCTCCAAGAGCGCCTTGAATCTTTCCTGAAGGAAGAAGCAGATCGGGATAGACTTGATATGAGGGCGGAGTGATCCGCCCTTGATGCGTTGATGCAGATTTGAAAGGGGGATCGCGTGAGAAAGATCCAATCCAGGCACAACCCGCTCTTCAAAAAGCTTGCCGCCCTGAAATCAGTGTCTTATGCCAGGAAAAACCAGCTGATACGGCTGGAGGGGCTGCGGCAGGTCCTGGATGCATTGGAATCGGGCTTTATTCCGGACCACATCTTTTTTTCCGATGACAGGAAGGGTCGCGGGCTTTTCCATCTTATCGGCAGCCGCCTGGGCGAAAAGGGGATTCAAATTGAAGACGATCGGATGATTCTGCTTTCCGCCTCCCTCTTTAGCCACGCGTCGGGGCAAAAATCGCCGCAGGGAGTGATGGCGTTCCTGACCTATCGACCGGGGCGGCTTTCGGCCTGTCTTGAATCGCTGCCAAAAGAAGCTTCCCCCAAGAGGCTCCTGGTTCTTGAGGCCATTCAAGATCCGGGCAACCTGGGGACTTTGATCCGGACAGCCGATGCCTTTGATTTTGATGGCATCATCCTGACAGATTCATCCGCTTCAGTCTGGAATTCCAAGACAGTTGCGGCCTCAATGGGGTCACTTTTTCATCTGCCCCTATTCGAGGAGGAGCATGACATCCGCACCACCTTGCGACTTCTGAAACAAGCGGACTTTGAGATAATTGCCTCGGTTCTGGAAGGAGAAGATTTGAGGGAGGCCAGGCCTTTTCATACCCGGATGGCCCTGCTGCTGGGAAATGAGGGGAGCGGCCTGTCAGCCGGGGCTGTTGAGGAATCCGACAGGCTGATTAAGATCCCTATGGCTGGCCGGGCCGAGTCGCTCAATGTCGCTTCGGCAGGTGCCATCATGCTATGGGAAATTGCCGGCCGGTATGGCGCAGTGAAGGACTTTGTGCTAGAATAGGCGCCGGTTCATTCCCTTTCATGGTCACGGGCCTTGTCCGGCCCTGACGCTGATACGGGAGTATAGGAGGAAAAATGGACAAAGAAACAAAACAAACCATTATTGACGCTTATGCGACGCATCCGGATGATACAGGATCTCCGGAGGTGCAGGTGGCGCTCCTCACCTGGAGGATCAACCACCTGACGGAGCATCTGAAGGTTCACAAAGGGGATTTCCATTCCCGGCGGGGGCTCCTGAAACTGGTCGGTCAAAGGCGGGCTTTGCTCGATTATCTTGCCAAGTCGGATATCGAGCGTTACCGGACTTTAATCGCCCGGCTGGGACTCAGACGTTAAAGCAAACAACCTGGACGGCGGCCTTCTGACCGCCGTCATCCTTGCGGGTTGGGGGACAGCCGACAGGCAGTGGGACGTAGATTGCGCCGCTCTTCACGGGGAAGGGATGCGGACTCTACACTCTATTGCCTGAAACCTGTCTCCAAGTGACAATTGAAACATTGCGCCTGCTCCCAACGAAGCAATTGCGGAGACGGGGCGCGCTACCTGTTATGGAGGAATAACAAGCATGGAAAAAAGAAACTATGAAATGGAGCTGACGGGATCTCCTCTTATTCTGGAGACGGGTGAACTGGCTCAGTTCGCCAATGGCGCTGTTCTTGTCCGTTACGGCGATACAGCGATCCTGACAACCGTTACAGCGTCAGCTGAGCCGCGTGAGGGGATTGATTTCTTTCCGCTTTCTGTTGACTACGAAGAAAAGATGTACAGTGTCGGGAGAATTCCCGGAGGCTTTTTGAAGAGGGAGGGACGGCCAACTGAAAACGCAGTGCTGACCGCGCGGTCCATCGACCGGCCTATCAGACCGCTTTTCCCTCATGATCTTCGAAATGATGTTGTCGTCAACAACCTGATTTTATCGGTTGATCATGACCATTCGCCGCAGGTTGCTGCCCTGATCGGAACTTCGGCAGCCGTTGCCATCTCCGACATTCCCTGGAATGGCCCGGTAGCTGGCGTCCAGGTCGCCATTGTTGATGGCCAGATACTGGTTAATCCCGATCTGGAAAACCAGAAGAAATCCGATCTGGATCTCTTCCTGGCAGGAACAGAAGACAAGATCTGCATGATCGAAGCGGGGGCCAATGAGGTATCCGACGAGATGATGCTCCAAGCGATTGAACAAGGTCATGAGGCCATCCGCGAGGTATGCAGGCTGATCAGCCGGATGCGAAGCGAAATCGGCAAGGAAAAATTTTCCTATGAGTCGAAAGATGTGCCGGCCAAGCTGTTTGATCTTGTGCATGAGCGCTATTTTGACCGCATGAAGGAAGCTGTTCTTTCGAAGGACAAATCCGTTCGGGATCAGACGGTTAAAGAACTCGCCGATGAGATCGGCCTCTTCATCAATGAAGAGCACGGAGACCTGGCCGCCTTTAAGGCAGATGCTGTCGATGCCCTGGAAAAACAGGTGGTGCGCCACTATCTGCTCAATGAGCAGCGGCGTGTTGACGGCCGGAATCTCGAAGAGATCCGGGAGCTTAAAGCTGAGATCGACCTCTTCCCCCGTGTTCACGGTTCCGCCCTCTTTTCGCGGGGTCAGACCCAGGTTATGACCATTTGCACCTTGGGCACGGTTGACGATGCCCAGCGCCTGGACGGTGTCGATACACAGGATTCCAAGCGTTATATGCACCAGTACAATTTCCCTGCCTACAGTGTGGGTGAGGCGAGGCCAAATCGTTCACCCGGCCGGCGGGAAATCGGCCACGGCGCCCTGGCTGAGCGTGCACTCATTCCCGTTTTGCCAAGCCTGGAAGAATTTCCCTACACCATCCGCTGCGTGTCCGAAGTGACCATGTCGAATGGCTCCACATCCCAGGCCTCGGTCTGTTCCAGCTCCCTGGCCCTCATGGCGGCCGGAGTACCGGTCAAGAAGCCCGTCGCTGGGATTTCTTCCGGCCTGATTATTGATCCCGAGGATGAGAGTCGTTACCGGGTGTTTATGGATATCCAGGGCATCGAAGACTTCTTCGGCGACATGGACTTCAAAGTGGCGGGAACCCGCGACGGTATCACGGCTGTTCAGGTTGACATCAAAGTAGATGGCCTGACACTTGATATCATCCGTGACGCCTTCGCCCTGACGCAAAAGGGCAGGCTCCAGATTCTTGACCAGGCCATGGATCCTGTTATCGCGAAGCCGAGATCCGAGCTGTCACCCTACGCTCCCAAGATCGATCAGCTTGACATTCCCTCCGACAAGATCAGGGACGTGATCGGCACGGGAGGCAAGGTCATCCGCAGAATCGTGGAATTGACCGGCGCCCAGATCGATGTGGAGGAGGAAGGCCCGGTAGGCCACGTTTACATCGCATCCACTGACACCGAAGCCCGGGAAAAGGCCATGGAGATTGTCCGTGCCATCGTCTTTGATCCTGAGCCCGGTACGGTCTTTGATGGCATCGTCACCCGCCTGATGACTTTCGGCGCTTTTGTCGAGATCGCCCCCGGCAAGGAGGGTCTGGTCCATATTTCAAAAATGGCCTGGCACCGTGTCAACAAGGTTGAAGACGCCGTCTCGGTCGGGGATCATGTCAAGGTCCTGGTTACTGAAATTGATGATCAGGGCAGGTTGAACCTTTCCATGCGCGACCTGATGGAAAAGCCGGAAAACTACGTCGAAAGAGACGAGGGACGGCCCGCAGGCCGCGGCGAAAGGAGGCCTGACGGCCAGCGGAGCAGGGGCTACCGCAGCAGCGGCGACCGTAGCAGCGGAGACCGTGGCAGCCGTGACGGCTCGCGCGGCAGCTCTGCCAGGGGAACTTATGAACGTCGCGAGAGGCGGGATGAAGAAGACCGCGGCAGCCAGCGGGGTGAACCGAGAAAAGGCCGTCAATTCTGAGTATTGCGGATTGACACGGCTTTCATCCCTTTGCTATGATGAACGCCGTCCGGTGACGCAAAACGCGTCGCCTGATAGGGGAGTGGCTCAATGGTAGAGCAACGGTCTCCAAAACCGTGGGTTGCGGGTTCGAATCCTGTCTCCCCTGCCAGAGGGGACCCCGGCAGACACGCCGGGGATCCCCATACAAGATCGGGGTGTAGCTCAGGTGGCTAGAGTGCTTGCTTGGGGTGCAAGAGGTCGCAAGTTCAAGTCTTGTCACTCCGACCATGATGAAAGGGACTGTTTCGTCTGAAGCAGTCCTTTTTTGCGGATAGGATGGACCAGCGCTCATGTATAATCATGTCATGAGTCTTGAAAAAAATCAGGAACAAGCGCTCACGCAGGTTATCATCCACACTGACGGAGCCTGCTCAGGCAACCCGGGCCCTGGCGGATGGGCTGCCATTATCCGGGCCATGGACGTCGAAAAGGAGATTTCCGGCTATGAACCCGTTGCGACCAATAACCGGATGGAATTGACCGCGGCGCTCAAGGCTCTGCAGTCGCTCAACCGCCCCTGCCGTGTCGACCTATACAGCGACAGTGCCTATCTGGTTTCAGCCTTCAATGAAGGCTGGATCGAAAACTGGCAGAAGCGCGGCTGGAAAAATGCCGCAAAAATGCCTGTTGCCAACCAGGATCTTTGGGAAGCGCTCCTTGCCGAACAGCTTCGCCATGACATCACCTGGCACAAGGTCAAGGGACATTCAGACAATGAATACAACAACCGCTGTGATAAAATGGCGGTCAATGAAATACTTCGAAATTCGACTCGGAGCTGAACCGGAGGACCAATCAGGATGAGTCAGCAGCCGGATAAGAACCGCAAAAAGCGGCTTCGCCAACCCGGGCGGCGGGCAGCAGATGTCCGTACGCCTCCGACAATGGCCGGGCAAGTTGGGGCAGCCGGACCGGGACGCCCTCACTGTGCTGCTGAACCGCTTTTATCTGAGGAAGTTCTCAGCCTTGACCCGAGATTTATCGGCCGGATCTTTTCCGTTGAAGTCCAGCAAGTCAAACTGCCCGACGGCCGGCTTACAAGCCGCGAAGTGGTCCGTCATCCCGGTGGTTCCTGCGTGGTGGCGCTTGACCAGGAGGGCTGCATCTATCTTGTTCATCAATACAGGGTAGGTACCGGCGGCCCTTCCCGGGAGATTCCTGCTGGCAAGCTGGATCCGCCGGAAGACGCTTTGAGCTGCGCCCGCAGAGAATTGGCTGAGGAAACTGGTTTGACTGCGGATCGCTGGGATCTGTTGATTCGCTTCTTCCCCTCGCCGGGCTATACCGATGAAGTGATCCATATTTACCTGGCCCGGGACTTGATTAAAGGACCCGCTAACCCGGACCAAGGTGAATTTATTTCCTGTGAACGCATTCGCCTCGAAACCGCACTTGATGAAGTATTGGACGGCATCCTGACAGACGGCAAAACCTGTCTCGGCATTCTTTTGACTGCCATTTCGGTGGGTCTTATGAGGTAGCAGGCTGATGGCTGAATCGGAAAGACAAGGGGGTTCTGCACTGACAAGGCGTCAGCAGCGTGATATTCTTGGGGTCTTATTTCTGGCCCTTTCATTGCTGATGGCCTTTGCTCTTTACGCCCCGGCGTCCTGGACGGGTTGGCTGGGCCGTGCGCTTTCCACCGTCAATACAGGCCTTTTCGGTACAGCGGCCCTTATTTTGCCTCTGATTCTTCTTGCTTTCTCTTTGATGTTCTTTCTCCAGCGGCTGGCCGCAGTTACAGCAAAGCACGCCGGAGCTTTTTTTATGATCTATCTGATCGGAACCTCATTGGTTTCGCTCTTTGTCCTGCCCTATAGCCAGCTTGAACTGGCAGTCGAACCCACCCCTCCGGGCGGGATTGCCGGATGGCATCTGGTCAGGGAGCTTTGGCGTTTCGGCCGCTTCCCCCAGGCCATCCAGCCGGGGAATCGCTGGAGCGGCGGACTGGCAGGTGGCCTGATCGCCAATTCCCTGGAGCGCGTTGCCGGACTGACGGGAGCCCTGATTATTCTCTTCGCCCTTCTTGTTACCCTGCTGGTTTTTGCCTTTGGCCTGTCGCCCTCGAGGATGGCCGGTCTGGCTTCACTGGTACGCGATGAGCTTCCAGGACCTCCTGAGGAGGGGAGCGGGGAAGCGGAAGCCGTGGAACGGCGGAGTTTCTTTGCCCGTCTCATCAAACGCCGCCCTCCCGCTGATGGGGAGGGGGAGGGGGAAAGTCCCGCCGACTCAGTTCCTCCGGCCGCTGCCGGGCCCGCAGGATGGACCACCCTTTGTCCGCCGTCCGAAGCCGGGGACCCGGCTTCGCAGGAAACGGGGAGGATTGCCTTTCAGAAGCCGCCGCCGGGATATCCCTCGTCGGGAGGGGAGACCAGGCCACGCATGCCCCTGCAGGGTGTTCCCTACTTGTTTACACCTTCAACGGCAGCTCCTTCCCGGTCCCTTGCAAGAGAAGCCGCCGAAGAGACTGCCGGTTCACGTGAAACATCCATGAGGCCGCCGGAACGCCTGACTTCAGCCAATGGGCGCGGCATACTGCCCAAGAAACCGGTCAAGCGCTACCGTGCCGAGCAGCTGAGTCTTTTATCCGAATACCGGCCGCCTCCTCTTTCGCTCTTGAAAGAGGACAGCGGCATGAAAAAGACCCCCCAGGAGATCAGGGAGATCCGTGAACTGGGGCGCAAGCTTGAACAGACCCTGGACAGCTTCGGTGTTGACGCCCACATCGTCAATTATACAACCGGCCCAACCATTACACGTTTTGAATTGGCGCCCGGACCGGGGATCAAGGTGAGCCGGATTGTCAATCTGGCCGATGACATCGCGCTCAGCCTTGCGGCCATGGGTGTCCGAATCGAAGCACCCATTCCGGGCAAGGCGGCCATCGGGATTGAGATTCCCAACAAGAACATGAGCCCTGTTTTGTTGAGAAGCCTGCTTGAGTCAAAGGAATTTCAGCAAAACCGCGGCCCGCTTGTCGCTGCACTTGGACGCAATGTCGGCGGTGAAGCCATCCTGTGTGATCTCAGCAAAATGCCCCACCTGCTGATTGCAGGGGCAACCGGTTCCGGCAAGTCGGTCTGCATCAACGCCATCCTGATCAGCATTCTCTACCGATCCTCGCCTGTTGATGTGCGGATGCTGATGATCGATCCCAAAATTGTTGAACTCAATGTCTACAATGGGATCCCGCATCTGCTTCAGCCTGTGGTAACCAATGCCGAAAAGGCATACGGTGTTCTCAATTACGCCTGTTCGGAAATGGAAAGACGCTACCGTCTGTTTGCGGACAAAAAAGTTCGGGATATCACTTCCTACAACCAGGCAGTCCGCCGTGCCGGCAAGACAGATCCGGAAGAAGGGCCGATTCCCAACATCCTGATCGTGATCGACGAACTGGCTGATCTGATGGCACTGACCCAGCACCAGGTTGAGAGTGCCATTTCGAGATTGATGGCAAAAGCCCGCGCGGTCGGCATCCATGTCATTATCGCGACTCAACGGCCTTCAGTAGATGTCATTACGGGGATCATCAAGGCCAACATCCCCTCACGTATCGCCTTTGCCGTTGCCTCTCAGGTCGATTCACGGACCATCATTGATTCGGGTGGAGCAGAGAAATTGCTTGGCAGAGGGGACATGCTTTACTTTCCGCTCGGTTCAATCAAAGCGATCAGAGGACAGGGAGCCTTCGTCAGCAACAGGGAAGTTGAGCGCATTCTGGCCCACATCAAGAGCTATTATCCGGAAAACTACGACGAAAGAGTAGCCGATGCCATCGAGAATCCGGAAACGGAGGACAAAGCTTCCATGGCGGAAGACGGTGAAGACGAATTGTTGATGGAAGCGCTGCGAGTGGTTGTGGAGGCTGATTACGCGGCCGTCTCCCTTTTGCAGAGAAAACTTCAGATCGGTTACCCCAGGGCCGCAAGGCTGGTGGATCGCCTGAGCGAACTCGGTTATGTCGGACCCTTTGAAGGCAGCAAACCCAGAAAACTCCTTATTACCCATGACCAGTACGAGCGGCTTTCACCCGAGGCTCCCGGCAAGGAAGACCATGACAGCCGCGCCTGAGAACTCTTTTGAAGCGGGTTCAGCTGAGGTGATCTCGGTCGGAACTGAGTTGCTGGTCGGGCAAATCATCGACAGCAATGCCTGCTTTTTATCACAGCAATTGGCCGAACTGGGTATCTCAACTTATCGGCACACTGTTGTCGGTGATAATCCGGATCGTCTGGAGAAGGCCATCCGGATGGCCCTGGAAGACAATGACCTGGTCGTCACCACAGGCGGACTGGGCCCGACAGCTGACGATTTGACCGCGGAGGTGGCCGCCTCGGTGGCCGGCCTCCCCCTCCTGAAAGACAAGGCGGTGACGGAGGAACTCCGAAGAAGATATCCTGACCGGACGCGTTACGATTTTTCTGTCTATCCAAAGGTTCCCTCAGGAGCCGTGGTTTTCAAAAATGAAACAGGAACGGCACCCGGCTCTTTCGTTTTTCTTAAAGCTTATGACAACAGAAAAGCCATACTGATGCTTCCCGGCCCGCCTGATGAGATGGAGCCGATGTTTCTGGTTTCTGTCAGGCCTTTTTTGGAAACTTTCAGCCGTTATCGCTTCAGGCACCGCTACGTCCGTTTATTTGGCATCGGAGAATCAAAGGCAGAGGAACGCATCCGGGATCTTGTCGAAAGCCAGAAAGAAGTGACCATCGCTCCCTATGCCTCAATCAAGGAGGTCGTGATTCGTGTTTCCCAGCGAATGGACAAAGCAGGAGGAGAAGATCTCACGAAAGCCATGA
This sequence comes from Fastidiosipila sp., assembly GCA_012511175.1. Taxonomy (NCBI): domain Bacteria; kingdom Bacillati; phylum Bacillota; class Clostridia; order Eubacteriales; family Oscillospiraceae; genus Fastidiosipila; species Fastidiosipila sp. Next base: position 35,587 of record JAAZGO010000011.1, read on the forward strand.
CAGAGAGTCTGGCCGGGCGTTTCGGACCGGATGTGTTCGAGGTTGGCTCCCGGCCCCTGGAAGCCGTTCTTCTTGATTTACTGGCAGAAAGGCAAATGACCATGGCCCTTGCCGAGTCCTGTACAGCGGGGATGGCCGCATCAACGCTGGCAGGTATTCCCGGTTCATCGGCAGTTCTTCTGGGCGGAGTGGTCACCTACAATAATGAGATGAAGAATCGCTTGCTGGGGGTGTCCAGCAAGATCCTGACATCCGCGGGAGCCGTCAGCTGTCCGGTTGCTATTGCCATGGCCGAAGGCTGCAGGGCAAGAACAGGGGCTGATGTGGCCCTGTCCTTCACCGGGATTGCGGGGCCGGGAGGCGGCACTGAGGAGATGCCGGCGGGAACGGTTTGGATTGCCTGCGCCAGGGCCGGGGCATCAACCGTGGCAAAGAAATACCATTTCGCAGGAGACCGCAACCGTGTCCGCACACGGGCGGTGTACACCGGTCTGGATCTCGTTCGGAGGCTGTTGCTCGGCCTATGAGAAGGCGCAGGGAGGAACACAGCTGGCTCTTGACGGATCCGCGAAAGACCGGCATGCGCGTCTTATCCACGGGAAGAGCGACGGCCGTCCTGATGTTTTCACTTGCCACGGCCAAGCTGACGGGTTTCGCAAGGGAGATCCTGATCGCGCCGACTTTTGGGTACGGGGTCAACACCGACGCCTATTTCATCGGTTTCCAGATTCCCGATCTGTTTTACCAGCTGCTTATTGGCGGCACCTTTGCCGCGGCGGTCACACCCGCCATGTCTGCAGCCCTGGCCCGTGACGAAGAAAAGAAGATCTGGCGGAGCCTCAGCACCCTGATCAATGTCTTTCTGATTGCTTTTTTGACGGCTATCCTGTTGGGGGAACTATTCGCAGGCCCCATTATCCGGCTCTACAATCCAAACAAGGACGCTGCCATCATTGAACGGGCGATCTCGGTTGCCCGGATGCTTTTTCCCCAGATCATCTTTCTCTTTTTGGCCGGCATGTGCGTGGGAGTCTTGAACGGTCACAAACTCTTTCAACGGGCTGCTTTTACGACAACACTCTACAACCTGGTCTGCATCTTTTTCATGATCCGCTGGGGGGATCAGTCAGCAGGGGCGCCTGCCAGAGTGGCCCTCGGCGTCGTGATCTCTTCGGCCGTCAACTTTCTATACCTGGCCTTTATGGCCAGGCGCGTCATTCACTATAAACCGATTATTGATTTGCAGGACAGGGGATATAGGAAGCTGATGAGGCTCGCCGTCCCGACGCTGATTTCGGGTACGGCCATCCAGCTCAACTCCATCATTCAGACTGGTTTCGCCAACCAGTTTACCGGGGCCGTGACATCGCTCCGCCATGCTCAAACCATGTGGAAGCTGCCCTATGGGATATTTGCGCTCGCCGTCGCCAGCGTGATGTCCCCCAGCCTGACCCGGGCCTTTGCCAACCGTCGTTTTGAGGACATGAGGAAGATCTACACCGAATCGCTCCGCCGCGCGCTCTATTTTGTCACGCCCTTCGTCCTCATCTTCGCCGTCATGGCGGAGGAGACAGTCGAAGCGGTTTTTCAATGGCGGGGTGCCATCCCCCTTGAAAATCTCCTCATTGAAGGGAGCCTGCTGCGCCTGTATAGCCCGGCCATTTTCTTCCTGACCTTCTATGAAGTAGCCAACCAGGCTTTCTATGCCCGTCATATGACGCGCGTATCGCTTCTGACATCCATCGTTTCCCTGGTGCTCAACCCCCTGTTTTGTGTTTTGTTCACACAGGTTTTCGATTGGGGTATTTACGGCCTTCCAGTCGCTTACATCCTGAACAGCGCCATCAACATGGTCATGATTTCATTTCTCTACCGCCTCCACATAAAAAAGGCCAGACCCTACCGGATGTTGCCCTTCTACCTCCGGCTGGCCTTCTGCTCAGCGACAACGGTCATTGTGATACTGGGACTGAACACACTGCCATTGGAGCCGTCAGGGAAAATTGGCCAGCTCCTTATCTATTCCGTCAAGGCACTGATGGCCATCCTGACTTATTATCTGACGGGCCTTGCCATCAATTTCCGCGAATCAAAGGATTTGCAGGGCATGATCCGCCGGTTTTTAAAACTGTCACCCGCGCGTTCTTGACCGGCAGGACAAAAAGGCAGTCAAAAGCGGATTCAGAATGCCGGTTCCATTGACGGAGACAGACACTTTCGGTAAGATGGAATTAATCGAGAAGGAACAAAAGTTCTGAACAAAAGAATCATGAGATTGAATGAAATCTGCGGGAGGTTGCCATGGCCAAGGGAGCCAAATCGAAACAGGATATCAAGCCAAGAGAAGATAAAGACCGCCAGGCTGCACTCAAAGCGGCGCTGGACAGGATCGAAAAAGATTTCGGCAAGGGAGCCGTCCTGACACTCGGAGATACAGAAGTCATGGAGGTGGAGTCGATCCCGACAGGAGCGCTCTCCCTGGATGTGGCGCTTGGCATCGGCGGTTTGCCCAGAGGCAGGGTGATCGAGGTGTACGGGCCTGAGTCTTCCGGGAAAACGACCGTGGCCCTCCACAGCATCGCGGAGGCCCAGAAACGCGGAGGCATCGCGGCTTTCATTGACGCGGAGCATTCACTCGATCCGTCCTATGCTGAGAATTTGGGTGTTGATATTGAGAACCTGATTGTATCCCAGCCCGATTACGGGGAGCAGGCGCTTGAAATTGCCGAGGCATTGGCGCGGTCGGGAGCCGTTGACGTAATCGTGATTGATTCAGTGGCAGCACTTGTTCCCCGTGCCGAAATTGACGGGGAAATGGGTGATGCCGTCGTCGGCCTTCAGGCAAGGTTGATGTCCCAGGCTTTGCGCAAACTGGCTGCTGTCATCAATAAAAGCCGTACCATGGTCATTTTCATCAATCAGCTGCGCGAAAAGATCGGTGTTATGTTTGGCAGCCCGGAAACAACGACAGGGGGCAGGGCGCTTAAATTCTACGCCAGTGTCAGGCTCGACATCAGGCGAATCGGCAAGATCGAAATGGGAGATAAGCTGATCGGATCAAGGACCAGGGCCAAGGTGGTCAAGAATAAAGTGGCGCCCCCTTTTCACGAGGCGGAATTTGATATCCTCTATGGCCGGGGCATTTCCCAAACCGGCTGTGTCCTTGATATGGGTGTTGATGCAGACATTATCAAGAAGAGCGGATCATGGTTTTCCTATCAGGACAAGCGCCTGGGCCAGGGTCGGGACAATGTGCGGGCTTTTCTTGAAGAAGAGGCGAATCGTGAACTTTATGAGGAAATCGAAGAGCAGGTTCGCAGCTACTACCTGGACGAATCCGGCCGAAAAAGTGTCGATACCGGACAGGCGGGCCATGATGACAGTGACTTGCTTGATGCCGATGTTGACGCCATGCTCGGACTCGATTTATGAGCCTTCCGCAAGCATTCGAGGAAGCCCGGCAAAAGGCGGCAGCTTTCATTGGCATTGACCGTTCGAAGTCGTCCGGCCGTGTCAGGCAGAACCTGCTGAAAAAAGGAATCGATCCAAAAGTTGCCGATGAAGTCGTAGACTATTTCATCAAAATTGACTACATCAATGACCAGCGGGCAGCGGCAGCGGTTGCTGCCCGGTACCATGGGCGAAAAATCAGGTCAAGGCGCTGCATGAAGGATGTATTCATTCGAAATGGCATTGATGCGGATGTGGCCGGACAATACGTATTGCGTCTTGATGAAGACAGGGAAACGGCCACCCGGCTCTGCCGGCACGCTTTCCCGGACGCTTCGCCCGGCCAGGAAACAGAAATGATGAAACTCCTGACCCGGCGCGGCTATCCCGCGGGGCTGGCGCGTGAGGTGATCCGAAACCATCTGGAATTATGAATCAGTCTTATTATCTTCTGTCTCTTGGCTGTCCCAAAAATGAAGTTGATTCCGAATGCATGAGCGCCCTTCTGAAAGAGGCAGGGTATTCTTTCACCGATGATCCTTCCTCGGCCAGATATTTGATTGTCAATACTTGCGCCTTCATTGAGCCGGCCGTTGAAGAAGCCATCGGGGCCATTCTTGATCTGGCCGGGCAGAAGGGGGAGAACTCCTTTCTGGTTGTTGCCGGCTGTCTCTCCCAGCGTTACAAAGAAGAAATTTTCGAAGAATTTCCTGAAGTGGATGCCATTCTTGGAACCGGGGAGTTCAGCCGGATTGCGGACACGCTGAGAAGTCTGGCAGACGGGTTGGGACTGCGTTCGCACCGTCCCGGTCCCCCGGAGGATGTCTCCCATCTTGATGTTGTCCGGGTTCCGTCCGCTCCTCAAGGCACTTATGCCTACCTGAAAATTGCAGAAGGTTGTTCCAATGCCTGTGCCTATTGCACCATCCCCCGCTTGCGCGGGCCCCAGCGATCCAGGCCGCCTCAGGCCATTATAAAAGAGGCCCGCTGTTTGGCGGATCAGGGCGTCCGTGAACTGATTCTGATTGCCCAGGATACGACACGCTATGGTCATGACCTGCCGGGAAGGCCGACTTTGGCCTCGCTTTTAAAACAGCTGTCGCGGGAACTGCCCGCGATCGAGCTGATCCGCTGCCTCTATTTTTATGCCGGTGCAGTGACTGATGAATTGATCGAAGAGATGGCTGTCAACCCCAAGGTTGCGCACTACATCGATCTTCCCATTCAACACGCTTCCAACGCGGTTCTGGAACGGATGGGGCGGCACGAAACCATCGGGGAGATCACCGGAAAAATTGAACAATTCCGGCGATTGATTCCGGATGTCATCATTCGTTCGACTGTCATCACTGGTTTTCCTGGTGAAAAGGAAGAGGATTTCCAAAAACTGCTTGATTATGTCAGGGATATCCGATTTGACAGGCTGGGTTGTTTTGTCTTCTATCCGGAGGAGGGGACGCCTGCGGCTCTGATGGCGGATCAGGTCCCCCGCACCCTGGCGTCATCCCGGGCAACAAAAATCATGGAAGTCCAAAAAGGCATTGCGCTTGAGGCCAATCGAAAAAGGATCGGTTCAGTAACACCTGTCCTTTTTGAAGGGGTCCATGCGCGTGGTATACTCTTTCAAGGGAGAAGCTACGGCGAGGCGCCGGATATTGATCCTCTTATTTTTGTTGCGGCCACAAGGGACGACCTTGCGATTGGCAGCAGGCCGGCCGTACGAATTGTAGAGGCTCGTCCCTACGAGCTGATAGGAGTATCTGTTCATGAACATTGCCAATAAGCTGACGCTGTCAAGAATCATCATGATTCCCTTCATTCTGTTCTTTCTCCTGCCCTTGCCTTACTGTGAGACCTGCGCCTTTTCCGGCTTCATCGTATCGGCTCCTGGCCGCGTGATTGCCTTTGTCCTCTTTATTTTGGCAGCCATGACTGACCTGCTTGACGGAATGCTGGCGCGGAAGCAGGGCCTGGTTTCCAATTTCGGAAAGCTGGTTGATCCCATCGCTGACAAACTCCTGGTTTTATCTGTTTTTACCGCCTTTGTACAGCTGGGACGGATCTCCACTTACGTCATTGTCCTGATCGCGGCTCGCGAGTTTTTTGTGACGGGAATCCGTGTTGTCAGTATTGAACAGGGGCAGGTGATTGCGGCGAGCTGGTTTGGAAAAATCAAGACAATCTTCCAGATCATTGCCCTGGGATCTTTAATGTTTGAACCGATTATTGTCCAGTGGTTCGATCCATCCCTTCCTTTTTTGGGTTATGGACAGCCATGGACCATACCCGGGGATGTTCTGGTGGCCGTCACCCTGCTGCTGACCGTCTTCTCAGGTCTTGACTACTGGCTTAAAAATAGAGAGCTCTTGACGGGTGCTTTCCGGGTCTAGCGGATTTCATACCTGAAGGGCTGCCTGAAATTTGAATTTATGGAGGGTTCTTATGACGAAACAGGAAATCTTGGAACGTATCCGGACCATACTGGCGGATCAGCTCAGCATTGACAAAGAGTCAATCGAAATGACTTCAAGCATCATCGAAGATCTTAATGCGGACTCTCTTGACATCGTAGAAATGGTCATGTCCCTTGAATCTGAGTTTGACTTGCAAATCATGGACGAAGAAGCGGAACGCATCCGTACCGTCGGGGATGCCGTCGACTTCATCCACGCCCATTTATAGTGAGTGGCGTACCGTCCCTGAAAACCAGGGCGCACCCATCAGACGACGTGCCAATCGATTTTTCCATTTTGGAGAACCGTCTCGGTTACTCTTTTGAAAACCGCCGGTTGCTTGCAGAAGCGCTGACGCATCCTTCCTATGCCTACGAACAGCAAAATGCAACCCGGGATAATCAGCGGCTTGAGTTCCTGGGTGACGCTGTCCTCCAGCTGATCGTGACGGAACATCTATACGCAGAAAACCCGGATGCCCCCGAAGGAATGATGACCAAAATCCGCGCGGGTCTGGTCTGTGAGCGGACGCTTGCCCAGCTGGCACTGTCGCTCGAACTGGGGAACTTTCTCAGGCTCGGGCATGGCGAATTCCTGACAGGAGGCGGATCCAACCCTTCCAATTTATCCGACGCTGTCGAAGCGGTCCTCGGTGCCATTTACCTTGAAAGGGGAATGGAGGCTGCCCGGCAAGTGGTGATCCGCTTGCTGCAACCCTACTTCAAGCTGGCCGTCAACGGCGGTCTCGACAACGATTTTAAAAGCAGGCTTTTCGAGTGGACCCAGTCGCATAAAAAGATGGATCTGGAGTTTCGGGTTCTTGAAACAAGCGGACCGGACCATGACCGGCAATACACCGTAGGCCTTTACATCGACAGTCAGCTGAAAAAAACGGGTGTAGGGAAAACCAAAAAGGCAGCGGAACAGGAAGCTTCGCGCCGGTTTCTGGAAAGCTTGACGGGAGATGAAACAGGACCATGCTGAAATCGCTTGAGATCCAGGGGTTTAAATCATTTCCCGAATATACGCAAATCAATTTTCACAAAGGTATCACAGCGATCGTTGGTCCTAATGGGGCCGGCAAATCGAACATAACCGACGCCATCCGCTGGGTGCTGGGCGAGCAGAGCGCAAAAACCCTTCGGGGACAGCGAATGGAAGACGTGATCTTTGACGGGACCGCACAACGACGCCCGGTCAGCTTTTCTGAAGTGACCCTGACCCTTGACAATTCCAAGAAGATTCTACCCATTGACTACGAAACAGTTTCGCTCACCAGACGGTATTTCCGGTCGGGTGACAGTGAATATCTGATCAATAAAACTCCCTGCAGGCTGAAGGATATCAACAGGCTGCTGATGGACACAGCGGTGGGCCTGGACGGTTACTCGATCATCGGGCAGGGGCGTGTGGATGAAATTCTGAGCAATAAATCAGAGGATAGGCGGGCCATATTCGAGGAAGCGTCCGGCATTGTCCAGTTCAGAAGCCGCAAGGAAGAGGCACTGCGCAAGATTGAGCGGAGTGAACAGAATCTTGTCCGTGTCGACGATCTGCTCGCAGAACTGGAAAACCAGGCGGTACTGCTTGAAAAACAAGCTGAAGATGCGCGTTCCCACATGGATCTGGCGTCGCGGTTCCGCAAGCTTGACACAGCTCTTGTCTTGAGGCAGCTGGAAACGCTGGAAAGCCAGAAAGCGAAAAAGGAGAGCGAAGCCTCCCTGATTGAAGCAGATCTTGAAGAAGCAAGAAAAGCACAAGACCATGAGCGGGCAAACCATGAATCTTCTATACATACCATTGATCAGCTCGACCGTAAACTGGAGCTTGAACAGACGCATTTCAACGAGTTATCTGTGAAAGAGACCGAGCATATTGGCCTTGAAGCACTTTACAAGGAAAAATACTCCAGCTCCAAAGAGGGAGCGGAATCGCTTCTGGAAGAAAAGAACAGGCTGGTCATGCAGGTCATGGCAGCTGAGCAGGATCTGGCGGGACGTGCGTCTGAGCGTGATGATCTTATGCAGCGCCGCAATGTTCTGGAAAAACAACTGGAAGGCGAAAAGAAGCGGCTTTTGTCTTTGAAAGAAAGGGCTGACGGCCATGGAAAAGACCTCTCCGATCTGACTGTCAGGCGGGAAGAGAGAATGAGCCGGCTGGCGGACATCCGCGCCTCACTCCAGGAAATGGCGGGGGAAAAGCAGGCTCTGGAGAAAAGTTTCCAGCGCCTTAAAACTGACAAATCAACCTTGGCAGAAGAAATCGCCACCGCTGCCGAATACCTGAAAAATCTCGGCCGTGACAGGTCATCCTGTGAAGATGGCATTACGGTTTTGCAAAGCCGGGCGGCTGAAGCCAAAAAGAATACACAGCAGGGTCACCGTCAGACTGATTCCATTGAACAGGCGGCGGAGGAGCTCAGCCGAAAAATTAAACAATTGGCTTATGAGGCGGATACACTTGAACGGCTCGAACTGGATTATGAGGGATATTCGCAACCGGTCAGGCAAATCATGCAGGAAGAGGGGAAGACGGCCCGCGGGGGAATTTACGGCCCTCTGGGTTCTCTGCTGACCGTCCCTGAAACACTTCGGCAGGCGGTTGAAATAGCCCTTGGCGCCTCTGCCCATCACCTGGTGTGCGACAAGGAGGAAACAGCCGAGTACTGGATTGACTGGCTTCGGCGAACCCGTCAAGGCCGTGCCACCTTTTTGCCGGTTCAATCACTCTCCTTTGGCACCGTGGATCAAAAAACGCTGGATACCGCTTCAACAAGCAAAGGCTGGATAGGGCTTGCCAGTGAGGCCGTCATCTGTGATCAGGCTATCCTCCCCGCGGTCCGCTATACCCTGGGGCGGACCCTGCTGGTGCAAACGCTCGAGGATGCCGTCGAGCTGAGCCGGAAGACCGGCCGCCGTTATTCAGTGGTAACACGTGACGGTGACGTTGTCCACAGGGGAGGGTCCATGACAGGCGGTCACCGGTCGGCACGGTCAACGGGCGTGCTGGGGCGTCCCGGGCGCATCCAGGCAGCCAGGCAGGAGGCTGCGGAAATGGCGGGAGAGCTTGAAGAGACCAGGAGAAAGTTCGATGCAGCCAAAGAAGAACTCCGTTCCTTTGCCGAGTCGGAGGAAGGCATCCTGGAGGAATTGGCTCAGGCCCGGCGTGAACTTGTGAGGCTTGAAGCCGAAGAGGAAGCGAAAGAATCAGCTCTCCGGCGAATCCAAACAGAGAGGGAAAAGTTGGAGGAAGAGGAAGCCCGGCTCACGGAACGGCTTGCCGAGCTTGACGGCTCCATGGCCCGGATGGGGCAGGATATCCAGGAGGGGGAAAGAGAACGTCAGGATCTGGAGGAAGGCATCGGGACACTCAAAACGGAGCATGAAGAGGAGCTAAGCCTTTATCATGATTGCCGGGAAACCGTAACCAAACTGGAACTTTCCATCGCTTCGATCGCTGACTTGCTGGCTGGTTTTGATAAAAGGGCGGCGCAGTCGGACCGGGAAATCGAAGCAGCCCGTCTGCGGCTTTCTTCACTTGAACGGGAGTGGGAGAGCCAGACTCGGAAAATGGAACAAGCCAGGAACGACATTGAGCTGAATGAAAAGGCCCTGGGTCAGATCGGGGAAATGATTAAGGCGAGCCGGGCCTCTTTGGAGGACCTGCTGACCCGCCGCGAAGAGGCCTTTACCCGCCAGCGTGCTCTCTTGGGTTCCATGAACAGCGCGGGGGATCTCGTCGCCTCACTCCAAACGGTACTCGAACGCCGAAAGGCCGAAACGCAGCGGGCAGAGCAACAGATCGACGATCAGCTGAACCGGCTTTGGGAAACACATGGCTTGACGCGGGCGGAAGCGGAAGGTGAGGCGGACTCCATCCCGTCGCTTGCCAAGGCAACGGCAGAGCGCGACGAACTTAAGCGCCGGATTGACGAACTGGGCCCCATCAACCATAACGCCATCCGCGACTTTGAGTCTTTGAAGTCCAGAATCGATTTCACCGTATCACAGCGGCAGGACATCGAAGCGGCACAAGCTGAGCTCCAGAGTGTTATAGGCCAGCTTGATCAATCCATGCGGGAACAGTTCAGCGAAACCATCCATCAGGTAAATCAGAATTTTAACCAGGTCTTTGCTGAATTGTTTTCAGGAGGACAGGCGGAACTGGTCCTGGAGGGTGACGAAGATGTCCTGACAGCTGACATCGGGATCAGGGCACAGCCGCCGGGCAAGAAACTGCAAAAACTCTCTCTTTTATCGGGTGGTGAGCGGTGCCTGACCGCGATCGCGCTCCTTTTCGCCATCCTGAAGCTCAAACCCGCCCCTTTTTGCGTCTTTGACGAGGTGGAGTCGGCCCTGGATGATGCCAATGTCAAACGCTTTACCGACTATATCAGACGTTATGCCTGGTCCATGCAATTCATCCTTGTCACGCACCGTAAAGGTACCATGGAAGCTGCAGACAGGCTTTATGGCGTGACCATGCAGGAGCGGGGAATATCGCGCGTTTTGTCAATGGTACTCTCAACGGCGCTGCCCTACGGGGACTGATCAAATTCGAGGTGGCCGGGTGAGTTTGTTTGAAACCTTCAAGAATGGCCTGAAGAAGTCACGTGAATTCATGACGGCCAACCTCAACAGGATGGCCGCAGGGCTTGGCATTTTCGATGACGAGATGCTGGACGAACTCGAGATGATGCTGATCCAGGCCGACTGCGGCATGACCGCGTCAACGGAAGCCATCGAAGCCATCCGTGAACATATCCGGCTGACGGGAGATGCTTCAAGAGAAAGCGTTCTTGCTGTCTTGAAATCCTCGCTCGGTGCCATGATGGCGGAGAAAACCCTGACCGTCAAGGAAGGCATGCTGTCCCTTTACCTGATGGTCGGCGTAAACGGAACCGGCAAGACGACAACGGCGGCAAAACTGGCACAAAGGGCCAAGGAAAAAGACTTCCGGGTCATGATGGCTGCCGCTGATACCTTCCGTGCCGCAGCAATCGAACAGTTGAAAGTGTGGGGGGAGCGTACCCGGACAACGGTCATTGCGCACGCTGCCGGATCTGATCCTGCAGCCGTGGTATTTGACGCGATTCAGGCGGCCCATGCAAGAAAAACGGAACTGCTCATTGTTGATACAGCCGGCAGGCTTCATACGAAAAAGAACCTCATGGATGAGCTGGGGAAAATTCGTCGCGTTATTGACCGGGAGGCTCCGGACGCCGTTCTTGAAACCATTCTGGTTATCGATGCGACTACCGGCCAGAATGCCATTGTCCAAGCCCGAGCCTTCCATGAAGCGACTCAGGTAACCGGCCTGGCCGTCACTAAACTGGACGGCAGCGCCAAAGGCGGAGTTGCCATAGCCGTCGCCCGGGAGACCGGCCTGCCACTGTGCTTGGCCGGCCTGGGGGAGGGGGTGGGCGATCTGCAGGATTTTGACCGCTCGCTCTTTTTGGAAGCCTTATTGCCGCAAGCCTGAAGGTCTGTCAATACAATTACTTGACAGTATGGCGGCACCTGATTATACTGATTTCATGAAAGATGAAGCCAAGCCTTTACAGGCCTCTTTTCACACCGATGTTTGCCTTTGGCTGGACTACTATGGCGATCTGCTCAGCAGGCGTCAACGTCAGGTTCTGACCCTCTATTTTGATGAGGACTGGTCACTTTCAGAAATCGCCAAACACACCGGCTTGTCGCGGCAGGGAATCCATGACCAGATCAGGAGAGGGGTGGCACGGCTCAGCACCCTGGAGGACACGCTTGAGCTGGCCCGGCGTGATCGGCAGATGCAAGCCCTGATCAAAAAGGGCATGCATCTGCAGGAAACGGGGGATAGGGAGGAGCTTGGCCTGACACTTGAAGCCATGATGAAATTGCTGGAACAGGGGCCCGGCGGGAAGGATAACTTGAATGGCGCTCTTTGAGAATCTCAGTTCACGGCTGACCCGGATCACCGATGCCATGCGCGGCAAAAGCCGTGTGACCGAGAAGGACATCAAGGACATGATGCGGCAGATCCGGTTGGCTTTGCTGGAAGCTGATGTCAACTATCAGGTTGTCAAAGACCTGTCGGAGGAAATTGCCGAAAAAGCGCGCGGTGCTGAAGTTTTGCAGAGCCTGACGCCAGGCCAGCAAGTGGTTAAAATCGTGCACCAAGCCCTGGTCGGTGTCCTTGGAAAGGAAGAAAAACTTGCCGTCTCACCGACCGGCTTTACGGTCATCATGCTGTACGGATTGCAAGGAACCGGAAAGACAACAACGGCGGCAAAGCTGGCGCTTCATCTGAAAGAAAAAGGCAAGAAGCCAATGCTGGTGTCAGCCGACGTCCATCGGCCTGCCGCACAGGAACAATTGCAGATACTGGCGGACCAGACAGGCGTTGATTGCTTCATCAATCCCGAAGAGAAGAGCGCCCCGGCCCTCGCAAGGCAGGGCCTGGAGCGGGCTCGCTACATGATGTGCGATACCGTGATTATTGACACGGCCGGCCGCATGACGGTCGATGACGGGCTGATGGAAGAACTGAAATCCATCCATGAGGCTATCAAGCCGGATGAAAGTCTGCTGATTGTTGATGCCATGATCGGCCAGGAAGCCGTCCATATTGCGGAAGCTTTTGACAGCCAGGTCGGGCTGGACGGCTTTATTATGACCAAGCTGGACGGGGACGCCAGGGGCGGGGCGGCACTGTCTATCCGGCGGATGACCGGCAAGCCCATCAAAATGATCGGCACAGGTGAAAGGCCGGGCGACCTCGAGGTCTTTCGCCCTGATCGCCTGGCCTCCCGCATTCTCGGAATGGGTGACGTTTTGACCCTGATCGAAAAGGCCTCTGATATCTATGACGGGAAGCAGGCCGCAAAAACTGCCGAGCGCCTTAAGGCAAATACCTTCACCATGCAGGACATGCTGGAGCAGCTGGAACAGATCCAGGGCATGGGCTCCATCAAAGAAATGATGGCCATGATACCGGGGGCCGGCAGAAAACTCAAAGACATGGACATTGATGAGAAAGACCTGGCCAGGACAAAGGCCATCATCCAATCCATGACTTTGCGTGAACGGGAAAACCCGAGGGTACTGGATGCCTCACGCAGACGGCGTATCGCCAGGGGGAGCGGCCTTGAGGTACAGGATGTCAACCGGGTGGTACGACGCTACGATGATATGATGAAAATGATGAAACAATTCGGATTCCTGGGACAGGGCGGCAGACGCCGCCGGAGCAAGCTGCCCTTTGGGGGGCTCGGCTTCTAACGCTTATGACGGGCGCCAAGGCCCGGCAAAGATAAATCTACCTTATTATGGAGGAACTTATGGCAGTAAAAATCCGCCTCAAACGAGTAGGCAAGAAAAAACAACCGTACTACCGCGTTGTAGTCGCTGACGCGCGTTTCCCGCGCGATGGCCGCTTCATCGAGGAAATCGGCACTTACAACCCCCACACTGATCCGTCAACCTTCAAAGTCGACGGCGACAAAGTCAGGGACTGGATCGCCAAGGGTGCCCAGCCAACAGATACCGTAAAAAAATTACTCAAGTATAACGGAATTTTGGAGTAAAAAATGAAAGAATTGCTAAAATCTGTCATCGAACCACTGGTCCGTTTTCCTGAGGAACTGGTCATCGAGGAAAAAATCCAGGGAAGAGAAATCGTCCTTACTGTAAGCGCCAATCCTGATGACATTGGCCGGGTAATCGGCCGCGGCGGCCGGCGTGCACATGCGGTCAGAACCATCATGAAGGCCAAAGGGGCCATGGACAACAAACGTGTTTCTGTAGATATCCTTTCATGAAACGTCCCTTCTTCCTTATTGGCGCCTGTCAGAGGGCGCACGGTATCAAAGGCGAAGTACTGGTCAGAAGCCTGACCGACGACCCCGAGCGTTTTTTCCAGGGCCTGGTTTGTTATGCCATGGATGATGCCGGGGAGGAACCGGTCGAAAAACTGACTCTGTCCGGATGCCGGCCGGTACCTCAGGGTCTTCTGCTGACCTTCCAGGGAATTGCCGACCGGGAGGCAGCCCGCCGTTTGGCGGGGGTCAAGCTGGCTGTCAGGCGGGAAGATGCCCTTGAGCTGTCCGGCGAAGGCGAATTTTATTATGGCGACTTGCTGGGAGCAGCGGTGCGCGACCGTCAAAGAGGCCTGCTCGGCATGGTTACAGATGTAATGGACACGGGGAGCGGGGACATCCTGGTTGTTTCACAAGCAGGACAGGCCGATGTCCTCATTCCCTTTTTGCGATCCATTGTCAAGGAAGTTGACCCTGATTTCAGGTCCATGGAAGTGGAACTTCCGGATGGACTCTTTGAGCTTTACCGGCAGTTGGAAGACAGTCCGGTTGAGGACTGACCGTGCCGCTCAAGTTTTCTGTTTTGTCTCTTTTCCCCCAACAGGTGCGGCAGGCCCTGGATTTCAGCATGACCCGGCGTGCCCTGGAAAAAGGGCTGATCGAGCTGGAAACGGTTGACATCAGAGACTTCGCGGTCAACGAATACGGACAGGTCGATGACGCACCTTATGGAGGTGGTCGCGGCATGGTCATGATGTGTGAACCCATTTACAGGGCCTGGCAATCGGTGGTGTCTGATAGTCAGGATGTCCGGACCATTTACCTTTCACCTGCCGGGCAGGTCTTCGACCATCGAAAGGCCAGGGAGTATTCAGTGGAGGAACAGCTGGTTTTTATCTGCGGCCACTACGAGGGTGTTGACCGCCGGGTGCTGGACCAAATCGGGGTCGAGGAGGTGTCGATCGGCAACTTCATTTTAACCGGGGGTGAGTTGGCCGCCACTGTCATGATTGATGCCATCAGCCGTTTCATCCCCGGCGTGCTGCCCGATGAGGAGGCCTGGAGAATCGACTCATTTTCGGATGGCCTGCTTGAATGGCCGCAATACACCCGGCCCGCAGTCTGGAGGGAGAGAGAAGTTCCAGGGGTGCTCCGATCCGGACACCAGGCTGACATCGACCGTGAAAGACGTTTGATGCAACTTCTGGAAACCCTGCAAAAAAAGCCTTTCCTCTTGCAGCAAACCCCGATCGACCCCCAGCTTTGGGAGCTTCTGGCCGAGCGCCTGGCCATGCAAAGAGATGCTTTAGACGAATCAACTGAATAAATCAGGGCAGATCTGTCAAATCCCGTCACTGTCACAAAGTAACCTCAAAGATGGAACCGGCGTCGTATAAGGCGGCGGATGAATGATGCCGCCCATCATCGATTGAATCACAGGAGTTAAAAATGAAAAGATTTCTCGTAATGGTGCTGCTCTTGTCGCTGGTTTTCGTATCGGCCTGTAAAGCTGCCGACAGCAAAGCGACGGATGGTGGAGAAGAAGAGATGGTCGACTTAAAGGATCTTATGACCGGTATGGTTGAAAAGGCCGGCATGAAAGAATTGCTTGAAAGCGGAAGCCTGGAAGAGACCGGGCAGGAGGAAGCCGCCTTTCTGATAGGCGCAGAGCGTCTTGAAACCTCGTTTGAACAGGGATACTCATTGCAACCAATGATCAATGTCCATCCCTTTGCCATGGGGCTGTTCAAAGTGGCAGACAGTCAGGAAGCGTCCGCATTCGCCCGGGAGCTGAAGGAAAAAGCAGATCGCCGCAAGTGGATATGTGTCGAGGCTGAAACCATAGCTGCCGGCGTGAAGGGGCGCCTGGTCCTCTTTGTCATGGGAAGCGTTGAAGAGGTCAGCGCCATCACCGGCGCAGCAGAATTTGACCTTGTCCCTTAACAGGTCATTTCATGCTCTTTTCCAGCATCACCTTTCTCTATTATTTTCTGCCAGCCCTTCTTCTTGTCTATCACCTGACGCCGCGCCGGCTGAAGAATGCGGTTCTCCTCATGGCAAGCCTCCTTTTCTATGCCTGGGGGGAACCGCGTTTTACCCTGGTCATGGTCTTGACTGCCATGGCAGGCTATCTGTCCGGCATTACAGTCAATCGCCTGACAGGCAACCGCCTGCGCCGGCTGGCCCTTGCCTCGGCCATGGCGCTGATCACAGCCCCGCTTCTTGTTTACAAATACGGCGGATTCATCACCGGAAACTTGAATGCGGTCAGACCCGGCCTGATCGCCCCGCTGCAGCTTGTTTTGCCGATCGGTGTCAGTTTTTACACCTTTCAGATCCTGTCTTATGTGATTGATGTATACAGGATGGAGGTGGAAGCGGAACGCAACCCTTTCAACTTTCTTATGTACGTATCTCTTTTTCCGCAGCTGATCGCGGGGCCGATCGTACGTTTCCGGACCATTCAGGGGGAAATCAGGCAAAGAAAGGTGACGATGGAACTTTTTGAGTCCGGCATCGTCCGTTTTGTCGCGGGACTAGGAAAAAAAGTCCTCTTGGCCAACACACTGGCGGAATTCCAGCAGAATCTGGTTTCCGGCGGTTCAGCTTCCCTGCTTTCTTCATGGATGACCGCACTTGCCTTTACTTTGCAGATCTATTTTGATTTTTCAGGCTATTCTGACATGGCTATCGGGCTGGGACGGATGTTTGGTTTTCAATTTCTGGAAAACTTTGATTATCCCTACCTTTCCCGGAGCGTCACGGAATTTTGGCGCCGCTGGCACCAATCGCTTGGATCGTGGTTCAGGGACTACCTCTATATACCTTTGGGCGGAAGCCACGGCTCTGTTCTTAAAACCGGCCGCAATCTGCTGATCGTGTGGCTCCTGACCGGTCTTTGGCATGGCGCTTCATGGAATTTTGTGGCCTGGGGGTTTCTCTATTTCCTCCTCCTGATACTTGAACGCGCGGGCCTCGGGCGGCTGCTTGCGAAACTTCCGGCCCTTCTGAGCACCGCTTACACCTTTCTATTGGTTCTTTTGGGATTCGTCCTTTTCAATGCAGACAATCTGGCTGAGGCCTTGGGCAGGCTAAAGGGGATGTTCGGATTCAATTCCCTGCCGCTCACTGATGCCATGGCCGTCTATTACACAAAGAGTTATCTGCTGATCATGCTGATTGCGGCGATAGGTGCGACGCCCCTCCCCAAGCGGTTTATGGAAAGAATGAAGGGTTTTCTCGCGGGCACAATCCATAGTCTGGCCCAGGCGGCCGGCCTGGTTTTTGTTCTGCTTTTTTCAACAAGTTCACTGGTGGACGGATCCTTCAACCCATTCTTATACTTCAGGTTTTAGAAAGGCCTGCTATGAAATACCGGAGTCTTTCAGTCATCATCCTCTTCTTAACAATCCTGTTTGCTGTCCCCCTGTTTTCGCTGGCGACCGCGGACCGGTCCGTGTCAGAAGTCGAGCGGCGGCCGCTTGCCCAGTCCATGAGTTTTCAGGAATACCTCAGCACCCACCCGGGCGCCGGCCTTGCTGACTATCTTTCTTATCTGGAAACCTGCCTTCTTGACCAATTCCCGGCACGTGACGATTGGCGGGAACTGAATGCAGTCATCCGGGTTTTTGGCTTGCGTCAACGCGATTACAAGCTTTATTACCGGCAGGAAGGGCATCTGGGAAGATTGGATCCAATTCTGCATGACAGGGCAGTTGACAAGGCGCTGTCAGTTTTCAAGCAGGCGGACACAAGTTATCTGTATGGGAATGGCAAGCATTGTTTTGCCCTCATTCCCGACAAAAATGTCTTCATGGCTGACAGCGGCGGTTATCCGCACTATTCGTATAATTCCATGCTCAAACTGATCGAAGGGGGAATTGACCCCCGTATTTCACTATTGCCGCTCCTTGAGAACCTCTCCCTCGATGACTACTACAGGACTGATCCCCACTGGAAACAAACAGAGCTGCTGCAGGTTGCCAACCGGCTGCTGGAGGCACTGGGCTCACTGTACCGGGTGAGCGGCCGGGACTACCGGCTTAAAAGCCTTTCCCCCTACCTGGGCACCTACGCAGGCCAAGCGGCCTTGCCAGTCGAGGCCGACACCCTGTCCTGGTTTGTCAATGAGGAGTTGAGCGGGATCAGAGTTCTTGACCTTGTCACGGGTGAAGTTTCGGGTATCTACAGGGAAGACAGGCTGGAGGGAGCAGATCTTTACGATTTGTTTATGGGCGGGGCCAGGCCGCTTTTGCGTCTTGACAACCCCGCACAAGCGAACGGAAGGCAGCTCCTTGTCTTTCGCGATTCATTCGGATCCAGCCTGATTCCTCTTCTGACGGCTGCCTACAGCGAGATCCTTGTGATCGACCTGCGGTACATAACCATGGAGGCTGTGTCCAGACTTGCCGTCATCAACCCGGATGCCGACGTGCTCCATCTCTACTCAACTTCCGTGCTCAATTCGCCGGGAGCCTTTTTGGGCTAGGGTTACAGGCGCTTGCGATGGCCCTTTCCATCTGTTATGATGCTTGAGGCTTAACGGGTGGTCCGCTGCAATTGCGTGCAAGAACATCCGATGAATGTAAAGGAGGAACGCAATATGGACTACGTTAAAGCGGTTGAAGAACCTTTTTTGCGTGATCAGCATCATAAGGTGGAAATCGGAGACCGCGTCAATGTTCATCTCAGGATCACCGAAGGCTCGCGTGAGCGGATCCAGGTTTATGAAGGAACGGTAATCGGCCGCAAAGGCAAAGGATTGAATGAAACGATGACGGTCAGGCGGGTCGCCTATGGTGTGGGGGTCGAACGGGTGATTCCCGTCCATTCGCCGAAAGTCGCCAAAATTGAGGTGTTGCGCAAGGGCCGGGTCCGGCGCGCCAAACTGTTTTACCTGCGTGACCGGGTCGGCAAGGCAGCGCGTGTACGCGAGAAACTTCCGACCAAAAACTGATTGTCGTTATGCAAACAACAAGGATCAGACGGCAGTCATGCCGTCTTTTTCTTTGCCGCCGTTAGCGTATACTGTTTTGTGATGAAAGGCAGAAACAGAAAGAGCGACAGGCAAATCCACTGGTATCCCGGTCATATGGCGGGTGCCGCCCGCCAATTGGAAAACAACTGGCGTTACATTGACCTCGTCGTTGAAGTGGCTGACGCCCGCATCCCCCTGGCCAGCCGCAATCCTGTTTTTTTACAGTTTACCCCGGCCAAACCCCATTTGCTCATTCTCTCGCATGCCGACCTGGCTGATCAGGGCATCAGCGTGGACTGGGTGCGATCCTTCCAGGACCAGGGAATTCGAGCTTTGCCCTGTAATTTGAAAAAAAGGGCGGATATTGGCCTGATCCGGCAGGAATTGCTTCAATTCCATCGGCCCCTGCTCGAAAAAGCAAAGGGACGGGGCCGGATTGCCCGGCCGCTCAGGGTTCTTGTCGCGGGCATCCCCAATACGGGAAAATCAAGCCTGATCAATCAGTTTGTCGGGAAGCGATCGGCCCGTGTTGAGGCCCGGCCGGGAGTGACGCGGGATTTAAATTGGTTAAGGTCGAGCAATGAACTGCATTTTCTGGATACGCCGGGTATCCTGCCAGCCAAACTTGATGATCGGCAGGCGGCCCTGTCTTTGGCTGCAACCGGTGCCATACGCGACAGCATCCTGCCCCTGGAGGAGGTCGCCCGATGGCTCTATGTTCAACTCTTTCAGTCCTATCCGGCTGAGATGGAAGCCCGTTACGGTCAAGACGGGGGCTTTGAGGATGCTGCCCGGGAGATGGGTTGCCTCCTTTCGGGCAGGGAGGCCGATTTACTCAGGTTTTCCGCCATGCTGCTGGACGATTTCCGTTCCGGGAAAATTGGCCGCTTGACGCTTGAATGGCCGGCCGGGGACAAAACACTCCATGACTGAAAAAGACGAGAATCCTGTAATCCGGATCAGCCGGCGTGATATTGAACGGTTCGAGGCCATGGGTCTTTTTGAAGAAGAGCTTCGAGCCAAAGGCTATCGGGCACTGGCGGGCGTGGATGAAGCGGGCAGGGGGCCGCTTGCCGGGCCTGTCGTTGCAGCAGCCTGTATTTTGCCTGCAGATGTTTCCTTTTACGGGTTGAATGATTCAAAAAAAATGTCGGCCAGACGCAGGGAGGTTCTTTACGAGCGCATCCGCAAGGAATCGCCGGCCTGGGCAATCGCCATGACGGGGCCGGAAGAAATCGACCGGATCAATATTTTGCAGGCAACAAAGGCGGCCATGAAGCGGGCCTTGGATGACTTGCCCAGAAAGCCGGACATGGCTTTGGTCGATGCAGTGGCCCTGCAGGGTTTCGATTACCCGGTGCTTGCCGAACCGAAAGGTGATGCCAAACATAATGTGATCGCGGCGGCTTCTGTCCTGGCCAAGGTCGCAAGGGACAGGATGATGGAAAACTGGGATAAGGTTTATCCGGTCTATGGTTTTGCCGCCCATAAGGGCTACGGCACCCAGGCCCACAGGGATGCCATCAGGCAATACGGGCCCTGTCCGATTCACCGCAGGACCTTTCTGTCCGGGATCATAGGAAAACCTTTGCCCCAGACACCCTACCATATCGGTTTGAGGGTGGAGCGGCAGATTGCCCAGGAACTTATCAGCCGGGGGCATACCATCCTGGAGCATCGTTACGCTGTTCCTGGTATCGGAGAAATCGATTTTATTACACATCACAGGGGAAAACTCTACGTTATTGAATGCAAGGGAAGGAGCATTGGCAGCGAGTCATTCGGGGGCATCGAGCAGTCGCTTCAAAAGAGGCAGATGGAGCAAATCCGTCGCACGGCGGCCCGTTGGATCGGCGGGAAAACTAGCTTTGAAGATTGTCCGCTCACCTTTCTTTTCGCGGCAGCCAGGCTGGGGCCCAGGGGAGAGATTGACTCAATACAGTTTATTCCCTTCTAGTTTTGCGGGATCCGGCTCATCGAAAAAAGCTTGTGCTGACAACTATCTGCTCCCGGTGTCTATGATATGATGTAAGCATCAGTTTCGGAGGAGACATCAACATGAAACTTGACAGGCACAGCAGTGTTCCGCTCTATGCACAGCTTCGGGAATTAATTGTTGAGCGTATACAGGAAGGCGCTTACCGCCAGGGTGAGCGTATTCCTTCCGAGATGACCCTTTGCCAGGAACTTGACCTGTCCCGTCCGACGGTCAGGCAGGCGATCGCTGATTTGGTATCAGACGGCATCCTGGAGATCCGGAAGGGGAGAGGGACCTTCGTCGCCGTCGAACCGGAGCGTTTTTCAATTCCTCATTTTAATGCCCTGACTTTCAGTTTCCTCAACCTGGCTTCTTATGACGACATCAATTTGCAGCCGGTCCAGCACATGGATCCGGATCCTGAGCTTGACGCTGCCTTCAGTATCCCTGACATCAAACATGCAGGCTACTGGATGCTCCAGTGGCCCATCATGTTTGAGGAACGCATCTACGGCTGGTGTACTTCCCATATCTCCGCGCAGGTTTTCCCCAATCTTGGACAGAGTATTTCTTCGGGGAAACGCATGATTGAGATTAAAAGCAATAAGTATGCCTTCCTGCCGGTAAAAGGAAATGTGGCCCTTCTGGCAAGACCCGCAAAAAATAAGGAGGCCACAGCACTTGAGATCCCCCGCAGGACCATTGTTCTGGCCGTCACCGGTCAGCTCTACGGACGAAATGGAGCAGTCTGCGAGCACTTGCGGGTGGTACTCCGGCCGGATCTCCTGCAACTGGAAATCAACTGAAGACCTTGTTTTTCGACTTTGACACCACAGCCACTTCTCCGGTTCTGCCCCAGGTGATGGAGCTTTATGCTCTCCATCTGACCCGGGCCGCCAACAATCCCTCTTCCGCCCACGCCGGCGGAATTCAGGCTGCAGGGCTTTATGAAGAGGCCCGCCGTTCCATTGCACGGTCACTTGACTGTTTACCTGAAGAAGTCTTCTTTACTTCGGGCGGTACGGAATCGATCAACCTAGCCATCAAAGGAACAGCCGGCCTGGTGCGGAGGAAGCCGAAACGGGCGGTTACATCAGCCGGCGAACACGACGCTGTCCTGGCTTCAATGGCCTGGCTTGAGGAAAGCCAGGGTTTTGATCTGATCCGGATACCGCTGCTTAAGACCGGGCGGTTTGACCGCTCGGCGCTTGAGGGGGCCTTGCGGGATAATCCGCCTTTCCTTGTCAGCCTGATCACGGTAAGCAATGAAACCGGCGCAATCAACGACCCTCAGTCATTCGTTCCGGCCATTCGCAACCTGGCGCCTCAGGCCGTCATTCACAGCGATATCGTCCAGGCCTGCGGCAAACTGCCTTTTTCTTTCCGGGCTTCCGGTCTTGACCTGGCATCAGCGGCGGGCCACAAGATCGGAGCCCCCAAAGGTACCGGCCTGCTGATCAAGCGGGTGAACATCCAGCTGATGCCACTTCTCCACGGCGGCGGCCAGCAATCCGGCGTCCGCTCCGGAACGGTTGATGTTCCCGGTGCCCTGGCCCTGGCAGATGCGGTCAAGTACCATGTGGGTCGTCTGGCTTCCAATCTGGATCTCACAGCTGCTCGCAGGAGGCAGTTTCTCCATGAGCTGGCCCTGCGCGAAATTCCCCATCGGATCCTGTCGCCGGAAGATGGCTCGCCCTATGTCTTAGCGCTTTCATTTCCGGGAATACGCGGGGAGACACTCATGCACGCCTTGTCAGCCGAATCCATCTATATCTCCACCGGTTCTGCCTGCGGATCAAAAAAGGGTGGCGAGAACAGAGTCCTGACCGCCATGGGCTTTGACAGGGCAACCATTCTGTCAGCGGTCCGGATCAGTTTCAATCCTAACCAGAGCCCCGAGGAAATCCGGCATCTGGCAGACCGTATTGCCGCCCATCGTTCGCACTATGCCCTTGAAGGGCAGTAGGGGAGCCAGTGGCGGCCATGGCATATGATCCGTTGATCCTGGTCCGACTGGGTGAGATCACCCTTAAAGGGCTCAACCGTGGCCGCTTTGTCAGCCGCCTGATCGGCAATATGAAAAGGCGCCTGGCAGAGCTGGGTTCTTTTGAGATCGAACAGAGTCACTCCCGCATTTGGATCAGGAGCGCCGCTGACCAGGCCTTGAGGGACAGGGCGGTTATGGAGGAGGCGATCAGCCGGCTTTCCCGGGTCTTCGGCATCGTCTCCCTCAGTCCCGCCCTTGAACTGGAAACGGATTATGAGCAGCTCAAATCGACTTTGCTGGACCATGCGGAAGGCCTTTTGAAGGGAGCGGGGGCTAAAAGTTTCAAGATAGACGTGCGCCGCGTTGACAAGACCTTTCCCCTGAACTCCTATGAACTCTGTTGCGCACTGGGTGATCTTCTCCTGCAGCGATGGCCCCATCAGCTGTCGGTCAGGATGAAAGACCCCGATCTGACTTTTTTTGTCGAGATCAGGGACCGGATCTATCTCTACCATGACATCGTGGAAGGGGCAAAAGGATTGCCGGTCGGCATGAGCGGGCGGGGCATGCTTTTGTTGTCCGGCGGGATCGACAGCCCGGTCGCAGGCTACATGATGGCATCCCGGGGCATGATGATTGACGCTGTCTATTTTCATACCTTTCCTTATACGGGGCCGCAGTCGCTTGCCAAGGTTGAAAAGCTGGCTGCTCTGCTGGCCCGATACGCCGGTCGCATCAATCTTTATGTCGTCGATTTTACGGACATCCAGCTGGAATTGAACCGCTTCTGCCCCCAGGACATGCTGACGCTTGTGATGCGCCGTGTCATGACTCGGATTGCCTCCAGACTGGCGGAGGAGGCAGGCGCCAAGGCCCTGATCACAGGAGAGAGCCTCGGCCAGGTAGCCAGCCAGACCCTGGAGGCCCTGGTTGCAACCGATGCGGCGGCGGACAGACCGGTCTTCCGGCCACTCATCGGCATGGACAAAAATGACACCATCGGGATTGCGCGCCGGATAGGAACTTTTGAAACCTCAATTCTCCCTTACGATGACTGCTGCACCGTCTTTGTCTCCAAACATCCAAAAACCCACCCCTCGCCCGAAGATGCCTTGCGGGCCGAAAGGGATCTGGACATGGACGATCTGGTCAGCCAGGCCATGGCCAGGGTAAGCAGGAAACTGATTGACCCTCACTTGGGCGCGGAAGCCTGACTTTTCGGCCAGGCCTTTCTTCCTTACCCGAAAAGCATTTGTGTTACTATACTTGTGTACAAAATTTCCCTTTCAAGGAGGTGTTAGATAATGCCATATGAGCACGTTAAAGCTGTTGATCCTGATATTTACGGATCCCTGCTGAACGAACTGAGCCGTCAGCGCCAGAACCTCGAGCTGATTGCCTCGGAAAATTTCGTCAGCCAGGCTGTCTTGGAAACCATGGGTTCCATCATGACCAATAAATACGCTGAGGGCTACCCCGGCAGGCGCTATTACGGCGGTTGCGAATTTGTTGACGTTGCCGAGCAATTGGCCATTGACCGTCTGAAAAAGCTCTTCGGGGCGGAGCATGCCAATGTCCAGCCACATTCAGGGGCTTCGGCCAATACGGCAGTCTATTTTGCCATGCTGGAGCCGGGGGATACCATCCTGGGCCTGGATCTCGCCCATGGAGGCCACCTGACCCACGGGATGAAGATCAATATTTCCGGCAGATATTACCGCGCCGAGGCTTATCAGGTTGACCCGGTGACGGAGCAGATCGATTACGACATTGTCCGCAAGCGTGCCCGTGACTTCAGGCCAAAAATGATCGTGACAGGTGCCAGCGCCTACCCGAGGGCCATTGACTTCAAAGTATTCCGTGAAATAGCCGATGAAGTCGGAGCCTTCCTGCTGGTTGACATGGCGCACATCGCCGGCCTGATTGCTGCGGGTCTCCACATGAACCCTGTCCCATACGCCGATTTCGTCACCTCCACCACACACAAAACGCTCCGTGGCCCGCGCGGAGGGATTATCCTCTGCAAGGAGGAATACCGCCGCAAGATCGACTCGGCCATATTCCCCGGACTTCAGGGCGGTCCTTTGATGCATGTCATCGCGGCTAAAGCTGTGGCCTTTAAAGAGGCACTCGACCCCTCCTTCAGCCAATACCAGACCCGGGTTGTCAACAATGCCCGTATCTTGGGAGAGGCGCTCAGTCAGCGCGGCATCGATCTGGTTTCTGGAGGGACGGATACCCACCTGCTTCTTCTCAAATTGAAAAAGGCGGGTGTGACCGGGAAAGAGATGCAGGATCGCCTGGACAGCGTCCGCATCACAACCAACAAGAACACGATTCCTTTCGAAACCGAGTCGCCGATGGTGACCTCCGGACTGCGTATCGGCACGCCAGCTGTCACGACGCGTGGCATGGGCGAGGCTGAAATGCATGAAATAGCTGAACTGATTGCCAAAGCGATCTTCCAGTTCGACCAAAGTCAGGAGGAAATCCGCAGCCGTGTGGCTGTGCTTTGCGAGCGATTCCCGCTCTACCATGATCTCGTCTGAGCAGGAAACTGCCGGCGGGCGGCGCGAACCGCTTGCCTTCCGCATGATGCCGGAGACGCTGGCCGATTTTGTCGGCCAGCGTCATGTTCTGGCGGAAGGAAAGATGCTGTGGCGCATGATCACGGCCGACCGGCTTTCCTCCATCATTCTCTTTGGCCCTCCCGGAACGGGGAAAACGTCCCTGGCACATGTGATTGCCAACACGACCCGGACTGGCTACAGGCAGCTGAACGCAGTGACTTCGGGTGTCGCAGACATCAAAAGAGTGATCGCCGATACGGAGAATCCGCTTCTGACTCCCAGCGGGCGGACCCTTCTTTTTATCGATGAAATACACCGCTTCAATAAAGCCCAGCAGGATGCTCTCCTGCCCTCGGTCGAAAGCGGCCGCCTGATTTTGATCGGGGCGACAACCGAGAACCCCTTCTTTCAGGTCAATAAATCCCTGATCTCCCGGTCAACTGTTTTTCAGCTTCATCCCTTGTCCGAAGAGGAGGTCCTGGAGGTGATGAATCGCGCACTCCGGGACAAAGACCGGGGACTGGGCCGCCTTGCCGTCAAAGCTGACCAGGCTGCCCTGGAAATGATTGCCAGGCTTTCCGGCGGCGACGCACGCATTGCCCTGAACGGCCTGGAGCTGGCTGCACTGACGACGCCCGTCGACGAAAATGGCTCCATCGTCCTGACCCGGGAGACCATCCTGGACTCCATGCAGAAGAAAATTTCACGTTTCGATCCAGATGGCGAGGAACACTATGATACGGTGTCCGCTATGATCAAGTCCATGAGGGGAAGTGACCCGGACGCGGCGGTATTTTACCTGGCCAGGGCTTTGGCCGGAGGTGAGGACATCAGTTTCATCGGCCGCCGCATTACCATTTGCGCGGCAGAGGATGTCGGGCTTGCCAATCCCCAGATGCTTTCCATTGCCCACGATGCCTGGCAGGCTGCCCTGATGACGGGAATGCCGGAGGCCCGGATTGTTCTTGCAGAGGCTGTGATCGCTGTTGCGACCAGTCCCAAATCCAACCGCGCCTGTCTGGCCATTGACAAGGCACTTGCCGATATTGAAGAAGGCCGGCCGGTTTCCATTCCTTTCCACCTGAGAAATGCGCCGGTGAAAAAGATGAAAGACTTGGGTTACGGGCAAGGCTACCTCTACGACCATGATTTCCCCCAGTCCATATCAGGCCAGTCTTTTCTGCCCGAAGAACTGGCCGGAACGGTCTATTATGAGCCGTCAGAAAATGGCTACGAGTCCAAAATCGCTGAATGGATGGACAGGGTTAAAGAGATCAGGCGCAGCCGTCATGAAAAATCCGAAGAAATGAGGTGAAAGACCTTGGATAATCGATTGGAAGAGCGGATACGGAATGCACCCGGGCTGCCGCGGGTCTATTTCGATCATGCCGCGACAACGGCGCCCCGCCCGGAGGTCATTGATCTTGTCATGTCAATCCTGCGTGACAGCTACGGAAACCCTTCATCTTTCTATAAAGAAGGCCACCAGGCCGCCCGGATCCTGGAAGAGGCGCGCGCATCCATTGCCGGCGGCCTCGGGGTGCTGCCCGAGGAAATCTTTTTTACCTCCTGCGGGACGGAGTCGGACAATTGGGCCATCAAAGGCGTGGCCCACGCAAGACAGGGGAGGGGACGCCATCTGATTACCTCAGCCATCGAACACCATGCGGTTTTGCACACCATGGAGGCGCTTGAAAAAGAGGGCTTTGAGGCCACTTACCTGGAGGTGGATGATCAGGGCCTGGTCGATCCGCAGGCAGTCGAGGCGGCCATTCGCCCCGACACCATTCTGGTTTCCGTCATGATGGCCAATAATGAAATTGGAACGGTTGAGCCCATTGAGGAAATCGGCGCCATCTGTAAAAAATCGCATGTCATTTTTCATTCCGACGCGGTCCAGGCCCTGGGGGCCCTGCCGGTTAAGCCGCGCGGCATGAACTGTGATCTCATGTCTTTTTCGGGCCATAAACTCTACGCGCCGAAAGGGATCGGCGTCCTCTACAAACGAAAGGGGCTCCGTCTCGAACCCTTCATGGATGGCGGTGCCCAGGAGAGGCGCCAGCGGGCAGGGACAGAAAATGTCGCCTTTGCGGCAGCCTTTGCCAAAGCCCTCGAGCTGGCAATCCAGGAGAGGGAAGAAGAATCAAGAAGGCAAATTGCTTTGCGGGACCGCCTGATCAAAGGCGTCATTGAGAGTGTGCCTCACACCAAACTGAACGGCCATCCTGAAAAGCGGCTGCCCAATAACGCCAACTTCTCTTTTGAATTCATCGAAGGAGAATCCATCCTTCTTCTGCTGGACACCCTGGGTTATGCCTGCTCAAGCGGTTCGGCCTGCACGTCCGCCTCTCTTGATCCATCCCACGTACTGCTCGCCATCGGGATGCCGGCCGAAATCGCGCACGGCTCCCTGCGCCTTACCATCGGCAGGGAAACAGAGGAGGACGATATCGATCGTTTCCTTATTGATATTCCCCTGGTCATCGAGCGCTTGAGAGAGATGTCACCTCTTTACGCCGACTACAAAAGACAAAAATTGACGGCCCTGATTCCGCCGGAGGGGGGAACAGATGTTAAAATAAGGGGCGGCTACGGCCTGGCTTGAGGGAGGACACAATGGAATACAGTGAAAAAGTCCTTGATCATTTCATGAACCCGAGGAACATGGGGGAGATTCCCGACGCTGATGCGACAGGTACCGTGGGGAATCCCATCTGCGGCGATATCATGAAAATGGATCTGAAGATCGAAAATAATGTCATTGTCGACGCCAAATTCAAGACTTTTGGATGCGGCTCCGCCATTGCCACTTCCAGCATGGCGACCGAATTGATTATCGGCAAGACAACAGACGAGGCGCTCGATATGACCAATCAGGTTGTCGCGGAGGCTCTGGACGGTTTGCCGAAAGTGAAAATGCACTGCTCGGTCCTGGCAGAACAGGCTGTAAAAAAGGCCCTTGAACAGTATTATATCGATCACGGCATGATGACACCGGAACGCCTGGCCAAGTTTAAGATCCTGAACCAGGATGAAAACAAGCAAAAATAAACGGGATGAAAGGAAAAGGCATGAGCAAACTGGATGACAAACAAAAGGAAGAAATTGAAAAACTGCGCAAACAATTGACCTTTTCATTCAAAAATCTCTGGGACCCTGAAAACAAAGAAGAAATGAAAGCCATCATGGACTTCTGCGAGGATTACAAGGGTGCACTTGACCGGGGAAAAACCGAACGAGAATTCGTTGATGATGCGGTGGCATTGCTGCAGGCTGAGGGGTTTCGGGAGTATGAGCCGGCAAAGGCCTTGAAGCCGGGCGACCGTGTCTATGAGACCGTTCATGGCAAGGGCCTGGTGGCCGCGGTCATCGGAACTGCTGACCCCCTCGCCGGCTTTAACATGGTTGGGGCCCATATCGATTCGCCACGGCTGGATCTGAAGCCTAACCCCTTATATGAATCGGATGATTTGACCCTGCTCAAAACCCATTATTACGGGGGAGTCAAGAAGTACCAGTGGGCGGCAACCCCACTGGCCCTGCATGGCATTGTGATCACAAAGGACGGGGAGACCATCAAACTTTCTGTAGGAGAAGAGCCGGATGACCCGGTCTTCACCATTACAGACCTTTTGCCGCACTTGGGCGCCGATCAGATGAAAAAGACCGCGTCGGAAGTGATTGAAGGCGAAGAATTGAATGTGCTGGTGGGAAGCATCCCTCTGCCGGGCGGTGAGGATGTCAAGGAGCGTTTCAAACTTGGCATCCTGCAGGTTCTCTTTGACAAGTACGGTTTTACCGAGCGTGACCTGGTCACTGCGGAAATCGAAATTGTACCGGCCACAAAAGCCCGGTGTGTCGGTTTTGACCGCTCCATGATCGGCGGTTACGGCCAGGACGACCGGGTATGTGCCTACACGGCCCTGCGGGCCCTGATTGATGTCAGGATGCCTTTGGACCGCACTGGCATGGTGGTCCTGTACGATAAGGAGGAAACCGGTTCAGGCGGCATCACAGGCGCCCGTTCGCAGCTCTTTCCCTCCATCCAGCGGCGCATGGTCCGTTCCATGCTGGGACGTGAGCCATCCGCCATCGAGCTCCAGGATCAGATTGAACAGTCGGCCATGCTGTCATCCGATGTCTCCAATGCCTATGACCCCACCTTCTGTTCTGTTTCCGACCCCAGGAACAATGCCTATGCAGGGCGGGGAATTGCTTTCTTCAAATACACGGGAGCCAGAGGCAAAGGCGGCACCTCGGATGCCAATGCAGAATACTTCAATGAGGTCACGCGCCTGATGGAAGAACACGACATCCCCTGGCAGACGGGTGAACTCGGCAAGGTTGATCAGGGCGGCGGCGGAACTGTGGCCATTTACCAGGCCGACCTGGGCATCTCCGTTATTGATTGCGGCGTTCCGGTCCTCTCCATGCATTCCTGCTTTGAGGTCACCAGTAAGGTCGATGTCTACAAGACCTACCAGGCCTACAAAGTTTTCCTTGAGCAGATGAGAAGGCAAGCTTAAGCCGCCTGGAAGCCAAGACGGCCCCTGTCATCGGCCTGGGGCCGTTTCTTATGTCCTTTTTTGCCGGCGTTCGGGATTCAAAGGGTTTTTCTCCACCGCATCATGGAGGGCACGCTGATCGATGTGGGTGTAGA
>JAAZGO010000012.1 GCA_012511175.1 Fastidiosipila sp.
CGTGCCCGACCAGCCGGTGAAAGCATAACCGGTCTTTAGCGGTGGATTCAGTTCAATCTCATCGCTCTCGACAGTGTAGCTTGAGGGGTTGTCGGCGGCCCCCCCGTCCAGTTCATAGACAATTGAGAAGGAAACAGGCTGCCATACAGCGTAAAGCGTGATTGTGTCTCCATCAAGACCGGACAGGTCGATGACACTTTCCTCGTCCAGGAAGCGGACCGGGCCTCCGGCCGTCAAGGACCAGCCGGTAAACAGATAGAAATTCCTGGTAAATCCGTTCTTTGTGAGCTCCTGTGCCTGTCCGACGACATGGACACTGCTGGCGGTCGCGCCCCCCGTGGCACCATTGCCATCGTAGATCACGGTATAAACCGGGATTACCTCTTCAAGGACGGTAACCATGATGCCGGTAGCCAGGGGAATCCCGTAAGGATTGATGACACCCTCCGGCAGGACGAAGCTTCCATAGACATGGAAGGTCTGCGCATCCTTGTCATCGGGATCGTAAGAACAGGAATCCAGGTCCCAGTTGACGGTCGCTTCGACCTGGCTGAACTGAGTGGCCAGGGTCCCCGTTTCGGGAAGGCCCAAAGCTTCAGCCGTTTTGGCCGTGCCGTTGACCAGCCCGGTGATGGGTGTAAAAGAAAAGTGGCCGACCAGGATTTTTTCCGGCTCGCGGACCGAAAGGGTGTAGGTACAAGTATCACTTCCCGCTGCGTTTTTAGCCTGGACGGTGAAAGTGAAATTTCCTCCCGAGACCGGTTTGCCGGCAAGAAGTCCGATTCTCGACAGGCTGAGCCCAGCGGGAAGCGACCCTTCCGTCACCGACCAGCTGATGGGCGGATCGCCTGTCGCCGTCAAAATCTGGCTGTAATCCTCGTTCAAGTCCGCCTCGGGAAGTGTCAGAATGGAGATGGCCGGGGCGATGAGGGGCGCTGCGTAGTCATAGCCGGCCTCACTCGGCCCTGTTGATAGTCCGTCCACATAGTTGACGCCATCGCCAAGGGCCGTGACGGAAAAGTGATAGATGCCGGTGCCCGTTTCCTCGATGGCCGGGAGAAAATCGTATTCGCGCCCTGCAGTGACATCGACCGGACCTCCCTGGGGGTCGCTGTCGCGGTAGAGCTGCAGGCGGTAGGCGGCCGCCCCGTCCACCGGCCCCCAGGACGCCAGGCCCGGAAAGGTCTCGTCCCAGGCCAGCATGGAAGCCATGCCAAGCACGGGCACCTGGTCGGGATCTTTGACTGAGAGGGTGTATAGTCTTTGTGTCGTGCTGTAGTTATTAGTGGCATAAACATAGAAATTTCCGCCCACTGCGCTTGAAGGCAGGCCGGTCAGTATGCCATCCTCGGACATGGAAAAAGAACTCCAAAGGCTGGATGGGGTGACGGGTTCAAAGGTAAAGATGCAAGGCCGCCTGCCGACCGCGGTAAAGGTACAGCTGAAGGGTTGATTTTTGACGGCCTGAACCACCGGGTTGTCGGGACTTGAAATCCAAGGATCGCGGAAATAATTGGCGGGACTTTCGAGAGATACCGGACTGTCATGATAGGTTGCTCCGTCGCCCAGGGCCTGCACCTTGTAAGTGTAATTGGCATCGTTACCCGCATCGTGCAGGGCCTGATCCAGGTCGCAGCTTGCTTCGGATACCCGGATGACTTCACCTTGCTGGACGCCCTCATGGTAGAGCCAAATCTTGTAGCCGGACGCGCCTGCCACCGGATTCCAGACCGCCAGCCAAGGCACATCCTGGCCCCAGGCCAGGCCCTTGGGCGAGGCAAGCTGGATGTAACCCAGCTTCTCCAAGGTACCGGCCGTTTGGTGGTCACCGGTGGTGGTGATTGAGCCCGTATAGGTGCCGTCTGATGTGGCCGCGGCTGTCGTTTCCGTCCCAGACGGCAGATAGAGGCACAAAAGGCCGGAGCTGTCCGTTTTCATTCCGCTGCAGCCGTAGGGGTAGCCCGCGTCCTGCTGGAGGGCGGGCACACCGGTTTGAGCCGTCAAGCCCAGAAGGGTGACCCGGGTCAGATAGACCGGTTGATTGCCCTTGTCCGGGCCGTTGGTGGGGTTGGACTTATTGCCCGCGTAGTTGTTTCCGGTTCCGATGTCCTGTCCGCCGCCGCTACCCTGAGCTTTGATGCTGCCGCCCGTAATGATGACGCAGCAGTTGCTGCGATCCCTGCCGCAGCCAATTCCCGCGCCTCCTGATCCGCCGCTTGATAAAACGGTACCGCCCGTGATCCGGATCTGGCCGGAATCGCCCGAGTAGCCGCCGCCGATGCCCGCGGCATCCTGGCTGCCCGTGGCGGTCACCGTACCGCCGCTGATGGTGATCTGGTCGCCGCTGCCGTTTCGGCCACCGCCGATGCCGGCGCCGCCGCCCTTGCCGCTTGCCGTCACCCCGCCCCCGCTGATAAGGATGGGGCCCACAGGCGTGCCGGAGCTGACGCCGACATAGGCGCCGCCGATGCCCGCGCCGTGATCCCCGCCCGTGGCGGCCACCGTGCCGCCGCTGATGGTAATTTGGGAAGCAGAGCCCCGCTCCCAGGTATGGTTATGACGCCCGGGCCGATGCCCGGACAATAGGTACCGCCATAGGCGGTGACGATACCGCCGCTGATGGTGACCGGACCGCAGTTAAGGGCGGCGCTCGAGCCGCCGATGCCCGCACCATGCAGGGTGCTTGACGCCTCAATGGTTCCGCCCTTGATATGGATGGCACCGCTGCCGCTGTCGTAAGTCTCGTTGATATCGTCGAAGCCCCCGCCGATCCCCGCACCCGGCCCGGTCGCTTTCAGCGATCCGCTCCCCTCGATGATCAGGGTCGATGCCGACAGGCAGGTGATCCCCGCCCCAAGGTTGTTTGAAAAACTGTTGGTCGTGCCCGCCGCCAGGATCAACCTGACATGGGATGGATTGGCCATGTAAAAGGAGCTTCTGTCCCGGGCGCTGATGTTTACACCATTGAGGGCAATTTCGATGGGGTTGGACTGGCTTCCGCCGTCAACAATAATATTGTCCTGCGTGGTGGTGACGCCGGTTTTCATGGAAACGGTGTAACTGCCTGCGGCCGAAAATTTGAGTGTGTGGCTGCTGCTGTCGTAAGCATAGCCGGAGGTGCTGTCTGTTGTGACGACAAAATCGCCAACCGTTTGTGAATCCGCCCGGGCCGGCCGGGGTATCAGGGCGATGCCCAGCGCCGCCACAAACAATAAGCAAACCATGCGTTTCGCTTTCATACTCATGAATCTGCCACCTTTCCCGGCCTGCTTTCAAGCCGATTGTTATCCGTGTCTTTGGACGAAAGGGCCGCTTGGGAATGATCTGCGATCAAAGGTGTATCTGTCTTCATTCGAAGACCGGCGGATTTTTCGAAACAGAAACATTCGGATGCTGCAATCAGTTATCTATTTCCATGGTAGGGGCAAATCCGCCCTTGCGGAAGTGACTTTCTGGCATCAAAAAGTCACGATTTCCAGGTCAGACAGGCGGGAAACCGGAAGAAAAATGAAGACTTGGCCGCAATCCGCCAGATCGGCAAAATCGAATTTTCTATTTCAGCATCAGTACATGG
Source organism: Fastidiosipila sp. (assembly GCA_012511175.1). Taxonomy (NCBI): domain Bacteria; kingdom Bacillati; phylum Bacillota; class Clostridia; order Eubacteriales; family Oscillospiraceae; genus Fastidiosipila; species Fastidiosipila sp. Next base: position 3,575 of record JAAZGO010000012.1, read on the forward strand.
GCGGCCAGTTCATCCCGGTTGGAGATGCCGAGTTTTTCGTAAATTTCCAACATGATGTTTTTCAACCTGCCAAGAGAAATGTTGAATTGTCCGGCGATGACGGCGTAGGGAATACGGCGGGCAACCAGCTGGGCCAGGTGGTATTCCCGCAACGAAAGAATGGTGGTGATGTGGTCCTCGGTGAACTGGTTATGGAAGGAGATCCAATGCTTGACCGTCTCCTGCCACTGGGCGGTCACGGTATCCAGGTACTGAGGGAACTCCAGGTTCAGGGCCTGTTCGATCAGGCCGCCAAAATCTGAAAGATGCTCGGCGAAAGGTGTGATGAAACCATGCGGCAGGGTGATGCGCATGGTATTAAGGAGCAGGTGGCCAGCCTTGTCTGAATGTCCCAGGCAGTGGCAGGAAAGCGCGCAGATCAACTGCAGGTAAATTTCCGGAAAGCTGATCCCCTTCCCCCGCAGGCCGAAGGCCAGGACTGATTGGGCAACGGCCAGGGCCGCTGCGTACTGGCCGATATAGAGCAAATATTTGGCACGCATATAGAGCAAAAAAGAAGGGTTCATCTGGATCGGAAAGGCCTGGAAGTCGCCTTCCCGAAGCCAATCCGGGACCAAACCGGGGGCCGCGACGGCAACGGCCAGGCTGGTCAGCGCCAATTCCGCGACCAGGGCCAGTTCACTTCCCAGGTATGCCTCCCTGTAATGGATCAAGCTGGCCTCCAGTTCCCTGTAGGCGGAGTAATCCCCCAAACTGACCAGGGCGGCGATTCCAACCAAAGACGCCCGCAATCGGGCGGCCGGGTCCCCTTCGGTTGCCTGGTAACAGCCATAAGCCGTGACAAAGTCACCCCTCAGGTAGGCGATTTCTGCCTTGTACTGCAGGGCGGCTCTTTCGTCTTTTACCCGGCCGAGAATGGAATCGGGATCATTCCCCGGCATAGGCAGTGAAGTTGCTTCAATCAGGCGGATTAAATCGGAAGACAGCGCCTGATTCGTAAGGTCTCTTCTTCTGCGGGGATCGGAAGGTTTTTCAGCGTTTGCCGGGATCATCCAGGCAGGCCCGTATTTTTTGGCACCGGGAACCCGGCCTTTCGATAAAAGGCGTTGAACCTGTCTCAAAGAGACTTGCCACTTCTCAGCTGCTTCCTTGCTTGAAATGTAGTCCATGTTCCTGGTTCCTTCACCTGGGTAGGGGAATTAATTCTAGTCGTTTTGGCGACCTGTTGCAATGGTCCTGCCCTGTTTCGCCGCTCAAAATTAGTTTTCCCGGAATTCATCTCAAGGCCATCTTTATAGGCTATCCTTTAACATGTTTCAGTAGGGACATTGGAAGGAAAGATCATGAGCCAAGACAAAGTGAAATTACCGGCAAAAAGACGAAAATGGTGGCCCTGGGTCCTTGTGGTCCTCCTGGCCGCCTTGGTGACCGCGGTCGCGGTTATTCCGCCAAGACGCCAAGTTCCCGGGGCCAATATCCGCCAGGCCACTCTCGAAAGAGGAAGCCTGACGGTGACGGTGATCGGCACGGGACAACTGGGCTACGATGAGTCATCGGAAATTGAGGTTCCGGCGGGTCTTCTGGTCGATCATATTTACTTTGATGCCGGCGATCAGGCAGCCCGTGGCGATCTGATGGCCACCTTTGATTCCCTGTCTATCCGGCTTGCCATCGACCGGGTCCTGTCAGAGATTGATAACCTTGACCTGGCCATCGCCCGGACGCCGGCCGATACCAGGGTCGTCCGCTCCGTGCAGGCGGGCCGTGTCAAGGCTATCTACATCGATAAAAACGATGAGGCTGCCACAGCTTACGAGAAGCATGGGGCGGCCCTCCTCCTGTCACTGGATGGCCGGATGGCGGTGACCTTTGAAAGTCCGGCTGAGCTGGAAAGGGATGACAAGCTCGAGATTCTTTTATCCGACGGTAGAAGCAGGGAAGGGACAGTTGAAAAGAGAGACAGGGGTGTGTATTCCGTCACCTTGACCGATGACGGCCCGGAGCCGGGCGAACGGGTCACGGTCAGGACGAAAGAGGGTGAAGAGCTTGGACAGGGTGATCTTTACGTCCACCGCCCGCTCGCCATCATTGCGACTGAAGGAAAAGTCAAGCAAATTCACGTTTCCAATAACCAGAAGATTTCCGCCGGCAAGGCCCTTTTCACCTTGGAGGACCTGCCTGCCGGCCCGGCCTATGACCAATTGTTTGCCGACCGGGAGGAATGGGAGAAAAAACTCCGCGAGCTTCTGGAATTGGAAAAAACAGGTGAACTGCGGGCACCTTTTGATCTCTTTGTATTAGATACCCGCCTCAAAGAGGGTGAGAAGACGGGTGAAAAGGCGGATATGGCCAATCGCCTGCAGGAAGCGGAGTCAGTTTTCCCCGCTTTCACGGTGGCACCGACCGGCCGCTTCGCCCTGTCCATCAATATTGATGAGCTCGATGTCCTCTCGGTCAGGAAAGGCCAGCAGGCAGCCATCACCTTTGACGCCATCGAGAACCAGGTCTTTGTGGGAACCATCGACCGTGTGGCAGCCGCCGCCATTGAGGCGGGAGGAATTGCCAAATACCCGGCCAGGATCCTGATCGAAGCCGATCAGCGGATGCGTCCCGGCATGAGTGTGACGGCCACCATTACCGTTGATGAAAAGAAAGACATTTTGCTTCTTCCTGTTACCGCCCTCCAGGAAAGCGGCGGCCGCATTTTTGTCTACACGGCAAAAGATGAGAAAAGCGGCAGCCTCACAGGTGAGGTAGATCTTGAAACGGGCCTTTCCGACGGCGACAGGGTTGAGATTACCGGGGGTCTGAGGGAAGGTGAGACCGTCTTCTACAAGGTAACAACCACGGACAACCTCTTTCCCTTCAGTCCGCCGGGTCACCGGACGGGGAGAAACAGCCAGGCCGGTGAAGGGACAGCCGATGAATAAACTCATGATCGAACTTCATGACGTATCCAAGATCTACCAGGTTGGCGGTCAGGAGGTCCGGGCGCTTGACCAGGCCTCGCTGACGGTCCGGGAAGGGGAATTCGTCAGTATTGTCGGTCCCTCGGGCAGCGGCAAAACCACCATGATGAATATCATCGGCTGTCTGGATGTGGCGGACAGTGGCCAATACATCCTGGACGGCCTGCCCATTGACCGCTATTCCGACCGGGAACTGGCCGCAATCCGCAATCGCAAGATCGGATTTGTTTTCCAGGGGTTCAACCTGCTTTCCAGGCTGACTGCGGAGGCCAATGTGGAGTTGCCGCTGATTTATCAGCGGCTGGCCATGGGTGACCGCAAAAAGCTGGTCAATGAAGCCTTGCAGCGCGTCGACCTTTATGACAGACGCAAACACAAACCTCAAGAGCTGTCCGGCGGCCAGCAGCAGCGGGTTGCCATTGCCCGGGCCCTGGTGACCAGGCCCTCCCTCCTGCTGGCTGACGAACCGACAGGCAACCTTGACTCCAAGACAGGTGCCGAGATCATTGAATTATTCCATGAGCTGCACCAGTCAGGCAATACCATCCTGCTGATCACCCACAATCCCGATATCGCAAAAACAGCAAGCCGCATGGTACATATTTTTGACGGCAAGGTCTACGAGGAGGCAAGGGCATGATCTTCCAATCCATCCGCATGGCCTTTGACTCGATTACAGCCAACAAGATCCGTTCTTTTCTCACCATGCTGGGCATCATCATCGGGGTCATTGCCCTGGTCGTGCTGGTGTCCCTGGTCAGCAGCGCCTCCGACTCGGTCACGGAACAGGTCTCAACCCTGGGGACCGACCTTTTAACTACCATGGTCTTCGATGACAAGGGGCATCCACTGAAGCTGGCTGATCTTGACCAGCTCAAGTCCAACCCGGCCATCGGCCAGGCTGCCCCCCTGGTTCAAACCCTGGTTACCGCCCGGCACGGTTACACGGAGGAGCCGGCAACCCTCTATGGGACACTGCCTTCCTATGGGGAGATCCATCACTGGCAGATGCGGCAGGGCCGGTTTTTGAAGACAAGCGACATAGATAACAGTTCCTACGTCGTCGTGCTCAGCCTTGAGGCGGCGGACAAGTTTTTTGGCCAGTCCGATCCCCTGAATGAAACCATGATGTTGAATGGCAGGCCATTCACGGTCGTGGGAGTCTTGGAGGAAGACACTTCCCTCATGAGCGTCATGACGACTTCTGTCAAGATCTACACGCCCTTCACGGTGCTGACCCGCATGTCCGGCGTGCGCGGGGGTATCTCCAATTTCATTGTCACGCCTTCCAACCCCAGAAGCATGGACGAGGCGGAGGAAGCCCTGACTTCCTTTTTGATGCGGCGCCTCAAGGAGGATGACAGTGCCTTTTTCATCTTCAACCAGTCCAACCTGATGAGCGTGGTCGGAACGGTGACCGACATGCTGTCCTATTTGCTGGGCGGCATTGCCGCCATTTCCCTCCTGGTCGGCGGCATCGGCATCATGAACATCATGCTGGTTTCAGTGACGGAACGGACCAAAGAGATCGGCATCCGCAAAGCTGTCGGCGCCGCCAGAGGCAGCATCCTCTTCCAGTTCCTGATCGAGGCCCTGGTGATCAGCCTCATGGGCTGCGCCATCGGTATTGTCTTATCCTTTGGCCTGCTCCGGGTTGCAACGCTGATTGCCGGGGGACTTATTGCTTTCCGTCTTTCGCTTGGGATCGTTTTAATCGCCATGGGCTTTGCGGTCATCATCGGCGTTCTTTTCGGCATTTATCCTGCCTACAAGGCAGCCGGCAAACACCCCATCGAAGCCCTCAGATACGAAGGATAGTTCGCTCCCCAGCCGATTTTTGGGAAACCATTCAATTATTTGCTATAATATGAACCTGACGTAATTGTTTAACAGCCGCTCCACAGGCGAACCGGGGGCATGCGCACCGCATTTGCCCAGGTTTTTTAGCAATCTGACAAACTGATCCATCACTTTGATTCTTGCGGCCCGGGGGCGGTGCATCTTTTGCGAACAGGGGGAGTCCCTATGAGAGTTACTGTCGTCGGGGCGGGTAATTCCGGCTTGGCCATGGCTGCGCATGTTAGCTTGGGCGGCCATCAGGTCACTTTATGGAACCGGACCCGATCATCCATCGAAAGACTGATTGATCACCCGGTCATTCATTGTGACGGTGTCATCAGCGGGCACATTCCCATCCATCGGGCAACCAGCGATATCTCCATTGCCCTGGAGGATCCCGACCTGATTCTGATCACAACACCTGCCTACGCGCATCGGGATCTGGCAGATCTGATCGCCAGGAACATCAGCAGGGAAACACTGATTCTTCTGAACCCTGGAAGGACTTTCGGCGCCCTGGAGTTCCGGATGATCTACGAGAAGGCCAATCCAAAACTCCCCCAGACCATCGCCGAGGCACAGACCATCATCTACACCTGCCGCAGGACCGGGGCTGACACAGTCCACATAGTCGCCTTGAAATCCGATGTACTCCTTTCTACTTTCAAAGCCAGTGACAATGCGGCCGTTATCGCCAGGCTCCCGGCCTGCATCAGGGATTTTTTCATCCCGGCCCGTTCAATGATCGAGACGTCGATCGGCAATGTGGGCATGATCCTGCACTGCGCACCGTTGCTTTTAAATGCGGGCTGGACGGAAAACGAAACAAATATCTACAAGTACTATTACGACGGAATCACGCCGACCATCAGCGGGCTTCTCGAAAAACTGGACCATGAGCGCATCGGTGTCTCGCGGGCGCTCGATCATCGGGTTGAAACAACCAGGGAATGGTTGAAGCGGACCTACCACATCACGGGCGAAACCCTTTATGAATGTCTTCAAAATAATGAAGCCTACAAGAAAATTGATGCCCCCCAGACCCTGCAGCACCGCTACATCCTGGAGGATGTGCCGTGCGGTCTGGTTCCTCTGGAAGCCGTCGGTCTGGCCCACGGGGTCGACATGTCTCACACCAGCCTGATCATCGACCTGGCGTCCAGACTCATGGGAATCGATTTTCGAAAAGGCGGACGCAATTTGGAGAGCCTGGGGCTGGGGAAAGGTAAGCAATGCCTGCATGACCTGATGGAAGAGCTGCCTGATGCATAGGGGGGATGGTCCGGTTTACGGCCTGATCAAGCCCTCTGCCGATGCCCACACCCTGGGAATACACACAGTCGCCGAACTGCTGGGCGAATGCGGCTATCAGGTAGTCCATGCCGGCCAGGAAGCTGCCGGAGCGCTCAGTCTCTGCATGCATGAGGCCAAGCGCCGGCTGGTGATCGACTGGATCGTAAAAAGCAAGATCCGGAGGCTGGGAATCAGCTACCGCCTAGATGAAGAAGATGCCATCCATATGGTGGGTTATCTGGTCGAAGCGCTCAAAGAGCGGCGCCTATTCTCCTTTCAGGGGGGCCCGCTGGACCTGCTTTTTTTTGCCGGCCTGCCCGCAGCCTGTGAAGCCATCCATAATGCCCATGGCGGCCTGGTCGTAACCTTCAAGGGAGGGGAGACGCCGGAAGAGACCCTGGAGAAAATGGGCGTTCCCGCGGATCGCATCCCCCCCGAGCTTCAGGAAAGCAGCCTCTATGACCGGGCCAGGCTTGACTTTGGCAAATGGCTCATTGATTCACAGGGCTACACCGCCCATCCGTTTCCGGATCGGTCCGGCTATCGGGAGTACGGAAGCCGGAGCGATACGCTGACCCGAAGGCTTGACGCCAACCGGGCCCCCCGCTCCGAACCCTTGATCAGGGCGCATGCCGGCCCTTACTCTTCTTTGGTTTCCCGGGAGGAATCCGTTTCGGAATTTATCCGGTGGGCCAAGGAACTGGCGCAGGGAGGTTTTCTGGACATTCTCTCCATCGGCAGCTCCCAGCTGACCCAATCCAATTTTGGCGAGGACTGGGGGGATCAACCGAACGGCGGAGGTGTTCCCGTCAATTCACCGGATGAATACCGGATGATCTACCAGGCGTCAAGGCCGATGCTGGTGAGAACCTACGCCGGCACAAAAAATATCCCCCAACTGGCCCGCATGCACGAAGAAACCATGAACATCTGCTGGCACGCCCTGTCCCTGTGGTGGTTCAATCAGCTGGACGGACGGGGTCCCTATGACCTCTACACCAATCTGCAGCAACACACGGAAACCCTGGACTTTATCGCGGAAACCCGCAAACCTTTCGAAGCCAATGTTCCCCACCATTTCGCCTTCCGGGGGGCAGATGATGTGACTTACATCGTTTCAGGCTACCTGGCAGCCAAACTGGCCAAGCAAAAGGGGATCAGGACCTTCATCCTCCAAACCATGCTGAACACGCCCCGGATGACCTGGGGGATCCGGGACCTGGCCAAGACGCGGGCGCTCCTCAAGATGGTCAAAACCCTGGAAGATCCCGACTTCAGGCTTATCCTCCAGCCCAGGGCCGGCCTCGACTATTTCAAGCCTGATCTCTATGAAGCCAGGATCCAGCTGGCCGCCGTGACCGCCCTCATGGACGACATTGAACCCCGCGATGAATCCAGTCCGCCCCTTGTCCATGTGGTCAGTTACTCCGAGGCCTCACACCTGGCGACACCGGCAATTATCGGGGAGAGTGTCCGGATTTCCCTGTCCGCCCTCAATCAATACCGGGATTTAAGGCGAAAAGGGGATGTTGACGATATGGGGAGGCATGCCGGTGTTGAGGTGCAGGCAGCTGAACTGATCCGGGAGGCCCGCGCGATTGTCCGGGCCATTGAAAACTCGATCCCGGACCCCTACAGCGCGGAAGGTTTTTATACGCTCTTTACAGCCGGTTTTCTGCCCGTTCCCTACCTCTGGGGTGACCGGGAAGAATTCAGACGTGCCAAAGACTGGGTTTCCAAGCCGATCAAAGGGGGGATCCGGCTGGTCGACCCGCAGACTTCATCGGTACTGACCGTGGGTGACCGGATCACCAAGGCGCAAAGCCATCTGGATGAGGCCCGCTACCTTCTGCGCCAGCGGATGGCAGAGAACCCGCCCCTATCTGATCTTTGACTTCACAACTTCGAAGCCGACCCGGTCGATGGCATTTTCAATGTCCCGGAGGGTCACTTGTGTCTCGTCGAAGTCGAGTTTGGCCCGGCTGGAGCTAAATGAGACGGTGACGGATTCTCCTTCAACGCCATCAAGTTGCTTCAAGGCTGCTGCGATCTTTTGGGAACAGGAAGGGCAGATCAGTGTTTCCAACTGGATGATTGCAGATTTCATGCATTCTCCTTCATTTTCTCAGTTTGTAGCCTAACAATCTCATACCGTTTAAGATGACTGCCAGGATGCTGCCTTCGTGAACCAGCATGCCGATGGACATGTTCATCCAGTCACCGAAGAGGACGCTGGCAAGCAGGGCAAAGACGACCCCGACGGCGATGACCATATTCTGCGTCATATTCCGAACCGTCGCCTTGGCCAGCCCCAAGGCGTGGGGCAGCCGGTTGAAATCGGAATTCATCAGAACAACATTGGATGTTTCAATGGCAACCTCCGTGCCGCTTCCCATGGCGATCCCGATCTGGGCCAAGGCCAGGGAGGGGCTGTCGTTGACGCCGTCGCCGACAAAGGCGATGATCTCGCCCCGGTCAATCCTTTCCTTGATGTAGGCCGACTTGTCCTGGGGCAGCATCTTTCCCAGAGCCTTGGTCAAACCCAGCTCCCGGGCAATGACATCGACGGTGCCCTGGTTGTCGCCTGACAGCATGATGAGTTTTTTTACGCCCAGCCGTTTGATCCGTTCGAGGCTTTCCCGGACGCCGGGGCGGACCTGATCCCGGATTCCCATCAGCACCTTCAGCTCGCCGTCCACGGCCGCCAGTACCAGTGAGTTGCCGGCCGCCTCGAGGCGTAAAAGGTCGGTTTGGACCGCCTGGCTCAATTCAACCCCCTCACTTTGCATGAGCGCCGCATTGCCGACCAGCACGACATGTCCTCCAGCTGAGGACACGATACCGCCGCCCTTGACGACGTGGGTGGCGGTCACCTCCGAACGGGGGACCTCACCGATATTTTCCAGGACAGCCTTGGCCAGCGGATGATCGGATTCGGCTTCGATGCTGGCCAGCAAACTAAGAGCCTGGTCGGCCTGATCCCCATAGACGATTTTTTCTGAAACGGACGGATTGCCGGCCGTCAGGGTCCCCGTCTTGTCAAAGACCATCCGGTCGAGCCGGCTGAAATCCCGGATGACCTCGCTCCCTTTCAAAAGGATGCCGTGAGCGGCCCCGTTGCCAATGCCCGCGACGTTTGAGACGGGTACTCCGATCACCAGGGCGCCGGGACAGCCGAGCACCAGGATGGTGATGGCAAGTTCAACATTTTTGGTGAAAAACCAGACCAGGAGGGCCGTCAGCAGGATGGCAGGGGTGTAATACCGGGAGAACCGGTCGATGAAGCGTTCGGCCCGTGACTTGGAGTCCTGAGCCTCCTCGACAAGCTCAATGATCTTGCCGAAGGTCGTATCTTCGCCGACGCGGTCAGCCTCGATCTGCAGGGTGCCATTATCGAGCAGGGTACCGGCGTAGACCAGGGAGTTTTTTTCTTTGGCGGCCGGCATGGACTCACCGGTAATGCTGGCCTCGTTGACACTTCCCTCACCAAACAAAACCCTGCCGTCGACCGGCACGCGGGCGCCCGTCTTCACCAGCAGGACATCGCCGATGTCGACATCGACGATATCGACTTCCACGAAGTTCCCGTCCTCCATCCTCTTCCAGGCAGTATCCGGAGCCATTTCGGTCAGGGCTTTGATGGCGGACCGTGTCTTATTCAAGGTTCGCTGTTCAAGGTAAGCGCCGAAAAGAAAGAGGAAGGTGACCACGGCTGATTCCTCAAAGTTTTGAATGGCAAAGGCACCCGCAACTGCCAGCGTGACCAGCACATCAATACTGACCACCTTGACACGCAGGGACTGCCAGGCCTGGATGGCGATGGGAATCAGGCCCAGGATGGAAGCCATGATCAGGGCGACGTGGGTGAAGAGCACCGGGCCGCCCGTCCACTTGACCACGAAAGCCGCGGCAATCAGGACTCCACTGACAAGGGCAATGCTGTTCTTATTCTTCAGGATGGCCCGTTGGATTTTTCGCATTATTGATCCTGGTCCTGATAGGCCTGGTCCAGCTCAGCCAGCATCTCATAAACGGCTTCGAAGGTTTCGCAGACATCACAAGGCACGTTGTAATTGTTGGTAATGCCCCGCAGAAGCTCAAACTCCCGGGAAAAGTCTTCCTCGCCCTTCCTGGACCTGCCGGCAATATCCTCGAACAGTTTTCGGACACCGTGGAATTCCGGATGCGCGCCGCCGTGAACACGGTCGACGACAGGTACGTAGAGCTCCAGTGTATCCAGATTTTTCTCCAATGCTTCCTGAAATTTCGTCATTGACTGCTCTCCTTTTTTCAACCTCGGAAATACTAGCACAAAAAAAAGGAGAAAGTGGAGCAGGTGATACAGGCAGAAAAGACCGGGCCGCCTATTGCCTCAAAATATGGGTAAATCCGAGCCTGTCCGCGAAGTCAACCACTTGCTGATATTCGCCGGGCAGACGCCGCCGGTTCATTTCAGCCCGGTGGCCGCAGGGGCTGCCCGGCTGCGGTGTGTACTGCTTCATCAGGGACAGGGGCATGTCGAGCGGAACAAAAGAGGCCAGTTCCTCCAGGATCCGCAAGGAATCCTGGCAGTGATCCGGCAGGATCAGGTGACGGATGACAAGCCCCCGCAGGATCAGCCCCCGGCTGTCAAAAACAGGACGGGGCTGCTGGCGGACCATCTCACGGATGGCCAAAAGCGCCAGATCGGCATAGTCCGGCGCCCCGGCAAGGTCTTGAGCCAGCTGGGAGTCGTGAAACTTCATGTCCGCCAGGTAGACATCGACTGTGTCTGCCAGAGAGTCGAGGCTGTCGACGGTTTCATAGGCGCTGCTGTTCCAGATGACCGGAACCGGCCAGCGCTGCCAGGTCACTGTCCGGCGCAGGCTTTCGATGGTACCGGGCAGCCGGTCGGCATAGTGGCTGGGAGTTACCAGGTTGAGGTTGTGGACGCCGAAATCCAGGAGTTTTTCCATCTTGCGAACCAGCTCTTCCGAAGTGATCCGTTGTCCCTGATGCCCGTGGCTGATGGTGTAATTCTGACAAAAACAGCATTTTAGAGAGCAACCGGTGAAAAAGATGGTGCCGGATCCCCGATAGCCGCTGATGCAGCGCTCTTCTCCGAAATGGGGCATGAGGCTGGAGACCCGGTAGTCGGAAAAACCTTCATCAGATCCGCACCAGCCGGGCTGATCCGGTGTGCGGGGGGCACCGCAGCCGCGGGGGCAGAGGTGGCAGATGCATTTGGAACCGATGTCTGGATTCATGCAAGAGTCAGCGAAAAAATGAAAACCACAATGAAGACAAGAGCCATGCTAAACCTCCACATGCAGTAAGCCCGGCAGACCGTAGGGAAGGGCGTCAAGTTCCCTGCCCAGGTGCCAAAGGTAGGCCCCCCCTTTTGCACGATCCGCCGGGTCGACGTAATTATTGACAAAAAGGACCGGTTTGGACAGGATCTGGGACCGTTGACGGTAGGCCTCCCCTTCTGTTTCGTGCCATTGGCTGACGGGATAGTCGCAGTGGACCGGCCAAAGGAAAAGATCGGTCTCCACGTCCCTGTCAATGATGGGCATCAAGAGGTCATCCTCCCATAAGTCGCCGCAGACCAGAAGGGTGATCCTTGTTTGATCCAGCCGAAAAGTAATGAACTCATCGCCTTCCCGATATTCCACAGGGGTATTTTTCTTTCTCCACCCTTTTGAAACGCGCCGGTAATGGCCCTTGATATCGCCCAGCTTGTCGATGACCAGGTAGGAGGAAAAAAGATAGCCGCCGTCATTTTCGTAAAAACCAAAACCGATGGCCATCCGGTTTTCTGCGGCCCAGCTCCTGATTTGGGCGATTTCTTTTCCCCTGACGAAGAGGGCTCTGGCGGCGTCATGCAGGTAAGAGAAATCAAGCGCTTCAAAACCGCTCAAAAAAGCCTCACCAAAAACAGTCAGATCGGAACCTTGCTGTTTAGCCTTTGTAACGGCGGTCTTCATGGTCGCTATGTTGTGGTCAAGCTCTTTGAGCGAACCGGGCAGGCAGCAGCAAGTGATGCGGAGCGGCCGCCTTTTCTGACCTGATGCCTGCATGTACACCTCCTGTCAAAAAAGCACAACCGCCCCCTGGGACGGAGGCGGTTGTGCGCGATTTTACGCTTGTTTTGACTAGTCGTCCGCCTCCAGCGAAATAAAGTCAAATTTTGTGACATCGAAAAGGCCCATGTCGGTCAGCTTCAATTCAGGGATGACGGGCAGAGCCATGAAGCAGAGCGTCATAATGGGTTCCACCGCCTCGCTCACTTTCAATTCCCTGACAGCCGTCTCATGGAGTTCCGACAGCTTGTCGTTGACCCACTCACCTGACTGGTCGCTCATGATGCCGCCGACGGGAAGGGGAAGACGGGAAAGAACCTGGCCGTCTTTGACCAGCACGATGCCGCCTTCCTGCTTGATCAGTTCCTCAACAGCCAGGGCCATGTCCTGATCATTGGTTCCCGCCGTGATAATGTTGTGGGAGTCATGGGCGATAGTGAGAGCTGCTGCCCCGTGCTTAATCCCATACCCCCGGAGCAGCCCCACCGCCACATTGCCGGTGTTCTTATGGCGTTCAATGACTGCGATCTTGACAATATCCTGGGCGGGATCGTAGATGAAATCCCCCGAGTCGTCGGTTTGGACCTGGGCGATGCCCTTTCCGGTTACAACTCCGCCGGGCAGGATGTCGATCACATGCACCCGGTTCTTCTTCAGTTTCATTTTCAGCCGGCCAATTGAAAAATCTTTGACATGAACGCTGCTCCTGACTGGTGAGATGTCCGCCCGCTTGACTTCAGGCAGATACCTGCCATTCTCGGCCACCTTTTTGCCATCGATAAAAACGTATTTGGCCTTGAATTCCTCCAGGCTGTTGACCAGGGTCACGTCAGCCCGCCTGCCGGGGAAGAGTGCCCCCCGGTCTTTCAGACCGAAAGCTTCAGCCGCATTCAGTGTCGCCATCTGGACAGCAGTCACGGGGTGGATGCCGAATTTCACACATTTTCGCAGGTGATCGTCCAGATGACCTTCCTCCAGGATGGTCTTGGGCTGCCGGTCGTCGGAGCAAAGGAGGCAGCGCCGGGCGTTCCGGTTTGTTACCACGGGCAGCAAATCCTCCAGGTTGTGGCAGGCCGAACCCTGACGCATCAAGATGTACATGCCGTTTTGCAGGCGCTCGTACATCTCCTCCATGGTCGAGCACTCGTGGTCGGCCAGGATGCCGGCCGATGCGTAGGCGCACAGGTCCTTGCCGGTGATGCCGGGACTGTGGCCGTCGATCAGCTTGTTGACCTTTTTCGCGGCAGCCAGCTTGTCAAGGACACCAGGATCAGCGTAAATAATGCCTGGGAAGTTCATGAACTCGCCCAGGCCCAGGATGCGGGCATCGGCCAGTGGCCCTTCCAGATCCTTGGCTTCCAGGATAGCGCCGGCGTTTTCAAATGGTGTGGCGGGAACGCAGGAGGGGATCACGTATTCGATGTGGAGGGCTGCTTCTGCGGCCGCATCCAGCATGTAGTTGATGCCCTTGAGTCCTGCGACATTGGCAATTTCATGCGGGTCCGCAATGATGGTGGTTGTCCCGAAAGGAACCAGCAACCGGCTGATTTCTTCAGGAGTGACGAAGGCTGATTCGATGTGAATATGGGCATCAATCAGACCGGGCATGGCATAAAGACCCTGAGCGTCAAGGGTCTCCTTGCCCTCGTAATCGCCTGTTCCTGCAATCAACCCGTCGACGATGGCGATATCACCCTTTCTGATTTCGCCCAGCCCGACGTCAACGATCTGACAGTTCCTGATCACCAGGTCGGCAGGCAATCGCCCCGCGGCCACGTCAATTAAATGTTTCAATGCTGCTTGATCCATAAAGGCCTCCAATCCTCAATTTCCTGTCTTTCTATTGAATTTCCCAGGTCACCTCTACCGATTCAGAGAGGTCGATATCAGCAGGTTCAAGGTCGGGGCTGACCGACGTGTAAGCTGTTTGACCGCCAACCCGGGTGCTTTGCATGACCTCCTGGCGGAGAGATATTTCTTCTTGCGGGCAGGCCATGTGAACAATCTTGCCCAGTCGGACGCCTGCCGCATCCGCCAGCTGCCGGGCCTTGGTTTTCGCGTCATCAACGGCACTTTTAATCAAGTCATTTTTCGCTTGCCTGGGATCCTTGACCAGGTAGGCAATTTGGAATTCGACCGGAACACCGCTTTGCAGAAAGGCGGTCAGGGCCTGGCCGAGACGTGCCGGGTCCCGGGGTATTTCCAATTCCAGCCGGTGATCGTATTCAAAACCAAGGAAGCGCTGCTTGTAAAACCCCTGGGGATCCTGATAACCCTCATATTTGCTGCTGATGGAAAAATGCCTTGTCTGCAGTGATTCTCTTCCAAAATCGATTTCGGCAAGGCAGTCTCTCAGGCGTTGCACGGCTTCAGCTGATTCTTCGACCGCCGCGCCGTAGATTTCATTGATGCCGGTAAGGGTGAGCAGAAGTTGAATGGTGTCCGGTTGGACGGTAAGCCGCCCTCTTCCCGTGACACGGATGATTCGGTCCATGGTCGATCCTCCCCAGGGTCGTTGTATTTCCATCTTAGCACGGAGGAGGGAATACTTTGGGGGTTTTGCCCACGTGCTATCATACTTGTGCACAAAAAAATCCTTAGAGGACAAGCGTCTTCATATTTGTTATTCTATTCTGGAGTGAAAAGGCCCGGGCATCTTGGGGAGGATCTATGAAAAAGACATGTGAAGTCATGGCGTCGACACCATTATTTGCCGGTTTGGACCACGAACTTTATCTTGAGTACTGCCGGGACACCCACATCCATCTCCATGCAAAGGGACAGCCCGTTATCATGGAAGGGGCTGACTGTCATGGGATTGGCGTCATCATCGAGGGCCAGGCGGCCAGGCAGAAATTTACACCCACAGGCGAGTATACGACCTTGAACCTGCTGGGTCCCGGAACTGTTTTTGGCGCTGACCTGATCTTTTCTTCCCATAGACTCTATCCCTACTCATTGGAAGCGCTGACCCTGGTCAAGACCATCCTGATATCCCGTGAAGACCTGCTGGGCTTGATCGCCAGGAGCTCCCAGCTCCTGCTGAATTACATGGCTTTCTTATCTGACCGGGGCCGTGAGCAGGATCAAAGGATTCATCTGCTGTCACAAAAGACGCTCAGGCTGAAAATTGCAGGTTATCTTTTATCACTCCTTGAGGAGCAGCTTGAGTACGAGGGCAAGACCCTGCGCGAGATACTTGAGTTTCCGACAACACGGGCGGTGACCCTTCCCGTATCAAAAGAGGTTGTGGCAAGGCTCCTGGCCATGCCCCGGCCTTCATTTTCCAGGGAACTGATCAGCATGGAGAAGGACGGCCTGATCCTGGTCAAGGGGCGCCATATCTGGTTGACGGATCTCCCGGGTCTGGCTTGCGGTCTCTACGAAGATTGTGACCCTGACCTTTAAAATGATGGACAAAACGGCATATAAGCCGGGGAATATGTGAAAGCAGCCTTGCTGCCAGTACCGATTAGGGGAGGAAAAACATGAGCTACAAGTCAGACATTGAAATCGCCCAGGAGGCCAAAATCCTGCCGATCGACGAGATCGCCAAAAAGGCCGGCATTCCGGAGCAGTACCTTGAGCATTACGGGAAATACAAAGCAAAGGTTTCGCTCGATGCGCTTGAGGAGCTGCCGGAAAAAAAAGGCAAGCTGGTTCTGGTGACGGCTATCACACCAACACCGGCAGGTGAGGGGAAGACGACAACGACCATTGGCCTTGGCGATGCGCTGACACGATTGGGAAAGAATTGCACCCTGGCTTTGCGTGAGCCGTCCATGGGTCCCGTTTTTGGGATCAAGGGGGGAGCGGCTGGCGGCGGTTATGCCCAGGTTGTCCCCATGGAAGACATCAATCTTCACTTTACCGGTGACATGCACGCCATCGGAGCGGCCAACAATCTACTGGCCGCTATGGTGGATAACCACATCCAGCAGGGTAATGAGCTGGGGATCGACCCCAAGCAGATTACTTGGAAGCGGGCTGTTGACATGAACGACCGGCAGCTGCGTTTTGTCGTCGATGGCCTCGGCGGCAGGCCGAACGGGGTACCGCGGGAGGATGGCTTTGAGATCACGGTCGCATCGGAAATCATGGCTGTTTTCTGCCTGTCGACTTCATTGACCAACCTGAAAGAACGTCTGGGCAGGATCGTTATCGGTTACTCCTATCAAGGAAAACCTGTCACGGCCAAGGACCTCAAGGCTCATGGCGCCATGGCTGCACTCCTGAGAGACGCCTTGGCACCCAACCTGGTTCAAACCCTGGAGGGAACCCCCGCCTATGTGCACGGCGGCCCCTTCGCCAACATCGCACATGGCTGCAACAGCGTGCTGGCAACCACCATGGGTTTGAGGCACTCGGACTACCTGATCACAGAAGCGGGTTTCGGTGCCGACCTGGGCGCAGAAAAATTCATTGATATCAAATGCAGAATGGCAGGTCTCGACCCGGCCGCCATCGTCCTGGTGGCAACGGTAAGAGCGCTCAAAATGCATGGCGGCGTCGCCAAGTGCGACCTGAAAGAGGAAAATCTCGAGGCCCTGAGGGATGGGATGGAGAATCTGACGCAACACGTCCGCAACGTGCTGGATGTTTTCCGCCGTCCCGTGGTTGTTGCCATCAATGCCTTCCCCGACGACACGGAGGCGGAATTGGAGCTGGTACGCCGGGAGTGCGAGAAGGAGGGCGTGAACGTTGCCCTGTCCGAAGTATGGGCCAAGGGCGGCCAGGGTGGCATCGAGCTGGCTGAGGAGCTGATCCGGCTTTGTGACCTGCCAACAGAAGAACCGCTCGGCTTCGCCTATGAAGAAGATTCAACGCTCAGTGAAAAGATCGAGGCTGTCGCCAAACGCATTTACCATGCTGACGGCGTCGATTTTGTGGGCCCTGCCGTGAAACAGCTGAAACAGCTGGAAGAGAATGGCTTTGGCAAGCTTCCGGTCTGTATCGCCAAAACTCAATACTCATTCTCGGACAATCCCGCCCTGATCGGGACACCGAAGAACTTCCGGGTGACCGTCCGGAATCTCAAGGCCTCAGCCGGTGCCGGCTTTGTGGTGGCCTTGACGGGTGAGGTGATGACCATGCCGGGCCTGCCCAAGGTTCCCTCCGCTGAAAAGATCGACGTTGATGAAAGCGGACGCATCTCCGGCTTGTTCTGATCGGATATCCAACGGGGCCGCCAGTCGGCGCCGCTGGACAGGAAAGTATATAATATTCCGGCCGGGACTGCCAAACAAGGGTCAGGCCCGGCCGGATCACGGTGCGCACAGAAAGGCGCTTTTACTCGAAAGCGAGGAATGGACCATGAAGGAAATTCAGCAAGCCCTGAATGAGATGGCTCCCAACTTGGGTCGGCTGATCGGGTTTACCGATGGCCAGGGGGAAATATTGGCCGCTTCCGAGGCAGAATTGGTCGGCGAACAGGATCCCGGCGTTCGCGCGGTTCTCGCTTCCGGGGATTCGCAGGTGACTGCAGGCGACCGGACCTACCGCGTCGTCAAATGGCCTGACGAGACCTATTTAATCAGTTTTTCAGAAGGTGTTGATGCCGTGGCCAAGGGCTATGCTGAGCTTCTTTCACGCTGGATCAGTGCCGAGCAATGCAAGGAGGATGACCAGGCTGAACGGGCGCAGGAGCTGAAGCAGATCTTCTTGAAGAATGTCCTCTTTGAAAATGAATTGCCAGGGGATATCCCTCTCAAGGCGCGCGAATTCCGGATACGGTACAATGAGCGCCGGGTCGTCATGCTGGTTCATTTCAAATCGGAGGAATTCAAGGCCTGCCTGGAAGTGCTGACTGAGTTGGCCGGTGACCGGGCCGGCGATTTCATCCTGCCCATGGACGAGGAAAACATCGTTCTCATGACAGACGCGACTGAAGAACGTTTGGAGGGCCTCGACGATTTCCTGCTCACTTTGACCGGCACCCTGCAGGAAAGAGCCATGGCAGACGTTGCGGTGGGTGTTGGCATGGTGGCCCCGACCCTGACGGAGACGGCCAAGTCCTATCAGCAGGCTTCAATCGCCCTGATCGTTGGCAGGATCTTTCAGGATGCGGAATCGCCTATCATGCGCTATGAGAAGCTGGGGCTCGGCAGGCTGATCTACCAGCTTCCCATTACCCTCTGCGAACTTTTCCTGAGGGAAGTCTTCGAGCCGGGAACTTATGAGGCGCTCGACCCGGTGACCCGGGAAACCATTGACAAGTTCTTCGAGAACAGCCTCAACGGGAGCGAGACGTCCAGGCAACTGTTCGTTCACCGCAATACCCTGGTCTACCGGCTGGACAAGGTCCAGAAGATTACGGGCCTTGATTTGCGGAACTTCGAAGATGCGGTCCTCTTCAAGCTGGCGGATATGGTGCGTAATTATCTGGCCTATGTGGAAGAGGAAAAGAAGAAGCGATAGACAGTTCTGGTTTGCGGGGTGAGGGTAAAGGCCGGCTGACACGCCGGCGGAGAGAAGATGGCCTATATCGAATTTGAGAATGTCAGCAAGACCTACCCTAATGGGACGCTGGCGCTTCATGATGTTTCCTTTACGATCGAGGAGGGTGAATTCGTCTTTCTGATCGGCGAAAGCGGTGCAGGGAAATCGACGGTATTCCGTCTTCTGACACGGGAGGAAGATCCCTCATCGGGCCGGATCATGGTGGACGGCTACGATATTGGCAAGCTCAGTGAGCGGCGGATCCCTTACCTGCGGCGCGGCATCGGCATGGTTTTTCAGGATTTCCGTCTGATCGACAGCCTGACTGTTGGTGAAAATGTTGCCCTGGCTATGGAGATCATCGGCGAATCGCCGCGAAAGGTACGCCAGCGTGTCCCCCTCGTGCTGTCGGTTGTCGGCCTGCGCCGCAAAATCCACAACTACCCGACGGAGCTCTCGGGCGGTGAGCAGCAGCGTGTCTGCATCGCCCGGGCACTGATCAATAAACCGCGCCTGATCATCGCCGACGAACCTACCGGAGACCTGGATCCCGTCAATGGTGAGACGGTCATGGCTTTGCTCGACCGTATCAACCGGGAGAACGGGACAACCATCATTACCTGCACCCATGACCGCGCAATTGTTGACCGCATGAACCGGCGTGTGATTGAAGTGTGTGAAGGCATACTGGCCCGTGATGATTCAAAGGGTCTTTATCTGCTTGAAAGCGAACGGAAGAACGGTTTAAGCTATGCAGCCTGCGTCCATCGCCAGGAAGCGGAGGCGGACGAGATCCGTCAGGAAATCGAGGAAGGCGGTGAGGCGCTTCGCCAGCTTCGCGAAGAAAACAGGTCAGGGCAAGACATCCGGCCAGGCAGAGACCGGGTTAGGAAAATGCGTGAATCGGTCCGGGGCGATGATTTTTATGAACGCATGGATGAGAGCGCGTCCTTGAGAAGGAACAGGCCGCCGGCCCGTGAACGCGTCAGGAACCTTCGGAGGCAATTTGAGGCGGATCAAAAAGATCCGGGCCAGCTCTCCGCATCGCCCGTGATGCCCCGGCAGCAGGTGGAAGATCCGGAGAGCAAAGGATTGTCGCGCACGGGAAGGATTCCTGTCATCAGGCTGAAAGGCGACGTCGAGGGCGAAGGTAAAGAGCAGGGTGATGGCGCGTGAAGAAAAATGAATGGCATTATGCCGTCAAAGCAGGATTTCAAGGACTGAGACGGCACCCGCTTCTGTCCGTGGCTGCCATTACGACCCTGGCTCTAATGCTGTTTTTGATGAGCACTTTTTTTACCTTGTCCATGAACGCCAACCATTTATCAATCGTGGCCTCCCAGCAGCCGCCGATCGAAGTCACCATGCAGGTCAGTGCCAGCAATACCGAGATCGAGAATCTGGCAAGATTTCTGCAAAACCACGAATTCATTGAGGACATCAGCATCAACACGCCTGAGGACAATTTCGAGAAATTTAAGCAGGACATGGGCAAGGAGGAACTGTGGAAAGACTTTAACTACCTCCTCTATATTCCTTATACTTTCAGTTTCCGCCTGACGGAACCCTCCTACGGGCCGGCTGTCGGCGAAGAAATAAGGGTACTTCCCGGGGTCAAGGAAGTCCTGATGGAGTCGGAGCTGATGACCATGCTTGACAGTGTCAAGCGGTGGACCCAACGTGCCGGCCTGATCGTATTCGTTATTCTGGCCGTTGCGGCCTCGGTGGTCATGGCCAATACAACCAGGATTGCCGCTCTGTCGAGAAGCCGGGAGATCCATATCATGAAATATGTGGGCTCAACCAAGGCCTTCATCCGGACCCCCTTCATCGTTGAAGGGGTTGTCATCGGCATGCTGGGCGCCCTGGTCGCCAGCGTCACCGCCATTTTGATCTATGGCCGTATTGTGACTCGGCTCAATCCCGCCGGTGCTGTTTTCGAAGAGTCACAGTTCATGCTGCTGCCGGCCAGCAAGATGGCGGCTTCAGTCTTCCTGATCAACCTGGTGACGGGGATTGCGCTCACGATGATTGTCAGCGCCATTTCAGTTCGAAAATACGCCAAGGTTTAATTTCTTTTCCATTACATTTTGATAACGGAAAAAGTATTTGCCCGCCCGGAGTCAGGCTTGTGTTAAAATGTTTAAGATCCTTGCGGGGACCAGATCGTTGAAGGAGTGCACATGCAGTACCATCATCTTTCAAACCGAAGGATGTTTCGTGTCCTGGCGGCCTTGCTGGCTGTTTTAGCCGTCCTGTTGTTTTTCCCGCAGACGCCGTCAGGTATCCTTGCCGCTTCCGGAAACAGCCAGGACAAATTGAAGGAAATCCAAAAGCAGCTTGAATCCGTCCGGTCCAGCCGTCAGCAGATGTCAGGCCAAAAAGACAAGCTGTCCGGTGAACTCGCTTACCTGGAGCAGCGCAGCCAGGAGCAGCGATGCCTTTATGACTCTGCACTCGAGCAAAAAGAAGCGGCACTGATGGTGCTTGAAATGAATCAGGCTGCATCGGACCAGGCCCAGCTGGATTACGAAAACAAGCTGGAGGAATACCAGGAGCGGGTGGCCCAGATGTATGCCTGGAACCGGCAGTCCTTGATCGGGATGTTGCTTTCGGCAGACAGCCTGCAGGGTTTTTTCACCACGCTCCGGTTTATGAAACTTGTCACCGAAGCAGACGAACAGGCGCTCGTTGAACTGGAGGAAGCCTCGGTGCTGGCTGACCAGCTGGCCTATGACGCCGAGATCCAGTACGAGGAAATGCTTGAGCTGGTCAGGGAAGCTGATCAAGCCATGCAGGCCATCAAACAGCAAGCTTCCATGACCAGGGAGGAGTTAAACAAAATATCGAGTTCCCTGGAAATTACCAGGCAGAAGGAGGCACAGCTTAACCGCGATTTGCAGGCGGCCAAGGAAGCCGCTTCGCGTCCTCCAACGCCTCCCGCTCAGACAGTGGCCGCCCATGTCGGTACGGCGGGCTTTATCTGGCCCATACCCGGGCAACATGGCATTTCCTCCCATTTCGGCTACCGGGCCAGGTATGGGCGCTTCCATTACGGAACCGATGTGATGGCGCCCCGGGGAACCAAGGTGGTTGCCATGGCCAACGGCGTTGTGACCTTCGCAAGCTCGGGCTGGAACGACGGATATGGAACTGTGGTCATGGTCGATCATGGCAACGGTTACCAGACCCGCTACGCCCATCTGAGCGGATTAAACTGCAGAATGGGCCAGGCCGTCAGCTCCGGCCAGGTCATCGGTTATTCGGGTAATTCCGGTAATTCAACGGGGCCCCACCTCCATTTCGAAATACGGATGAACGGCACTCCGCACAATCCCATGAATTATTTCAGGAAGTCCGGATAAAAACCGGGCAACACCTGGGAATATGAAAACAGACTGCCGTGTTCCGCGGCAGTTTTTGATGGTGTAGTATCATTGAAACCGGTCTGAGGCCGGGAAAATAGCATGCGGAAATCAGTAACCGCCGGAGGACAAGATGGATAATCAGGAAAAAAGGCCGGATCAATACCTTCACAGCCAGATGATCCCGCCCGCGCAAAAGCGATCGGAGGAAGCCGGGCCACAAGCAACCAAGACCAAAAGAGGCCTGTTCTGGCCAGTTTTCCTGGCGATTCTGGTCACAGCTTCGGTGACCTTTGTCCTGACAGCTGCCGCCGGCTATTTTTTCTATGGCCAGGCCCTCCGCGAGTCCTCCAACAATGATCAGCAAAAACCTCCTGTCCAGACCAGCCCCCGTGAGCCGGAGATGAAGCCGGATGGCCAGACTCTGACTTTCACGGATAAGGAGGGGGTGGAGGAAGCCCTGGAGAAATTTTCCACCGTCTACAACCTTCTGCAGGGCAACTATTACCAGGAGTTCAGCGATGCAGAAATGATCGAAAAAATGACAGTCGGCCTGGTCGGACAGATGGGCAGCCCCTATACCTTCTACCTGACCCCCGAATATCATGAATCGGTCGAAGAGTCCATGAAAGGCGAGTACGGCGGGATCGGTGCCATCGTCATGCGTGATCGCGATGGAAGCTACGTGATCAATGACATTATTCCCGACAGTCCGGCAGAGTCGGCAGGCCTTTATGTGGGCGACATATTTGTCAGTGTGGATGGCCATGATGCGTCCGAATTTGAGGACATCGGCCAGCTGGCCGCCTATGTCCGGGGCGAGGAGGGAACCCGGGTCCGCCTGGTCCTATACCGGCCTGTCGAAGACAGGGAAGTGTCCTTTACCCTTACCCGGCGCATCATCACCAATGTTGCGGTACGCACCCGCATGCTTGATCAGGGGATCGGCTACATTCACCTGACCGAGTTTTCCGACCATGCGGCCGAGAACTTTGAAAACGCGGTTCTGGATCTGATGCGGCAAGGCGCCGCCCAGCTGATCATAGACTTGCGAAACAATGGGGGGGGCTATGCCCATGAATGCATTAACATGCTGGACGTCCTCCTGCCGCCTGCAACGGTTGCCACCATCAAAGGCCGTGATGACGGCCAGGAATATCAGGATGAGTGGAAGACCAAAACGGCGGCGCTTGTTTCCGACGACATGCGCGTTGTGATCCTGCTCAACAAATACTCGGCAAGCGCCAGCGAGCTTTTCGCGGGAGCCATGCGTGATCTGGGAAAAGCAGTCATCGTGGGGGAACAGTCTTTTGGGAAAGGGGTGGGAACCATGATGTGGCAGCTGGAGGACAAGTCCGCAGTTCAAATCACCGGTTTCGAGTATTTTCTGCCCAAAGGTGAATCAGTCGAAGGTGTGGGCCTTGTACCGGACTACCGGGTTGAGCTGGCGCCGGAGGTTGAGGTGAAGGCGCCCAATCAGCGCAGTCTGGAGGAAGATACCCAGCTTCAGAAGGCCCTGGAACTGCTGAAGCCATGAAAAATGGGTGCAGCTCCGCCGCATTTTCGGCGTTTGCATTCTCGTAATTCATCATGTATACTTCACCTTGCGCCTTTTTGCATGCCTTGCGGCGTGTAAATGAAAGCGGAGAGGGTGGAGATTGCTGACCGGTTTACTGCAACCGGAAAGGGAACTTCACCTGAGAAGTCCGGCCTCGATGCCGGGCGCAAAATCCACTGGCAGTAGGGCCCCAGCGTTTGTGCCACCAGCCGTGCGTCTGGGCTTTCCATTGGCAGAAAGAGATACGCCCGAATCAATAGTGATTTTGAAAGCAGTTATCAGGAGGAAGCAGAGGAATGGCCGTAAACCAAAAGATCAGAATCAGGCTCAAAGCCTTCGACGCCCGGATATTGGACGACAGCGCCAGGCGGATTGTCAGCACAGCGGAGCGCACCGGCGCGAGCATATCGGGCCCCATCCCGCTCCCGACGGAAAAGGAGATCATTACCATTCTCCGTTCGCCGCACAAGCACAAGGATGCGCGCGAGCAGTTTGAGATCAGGACCCACAAGCGCCTGATCGACATCCTGGCACCCACCTCGAAGACGGTGGAGGCGCTGATGAGGCTCGAAATGCCAGCCGGCGTCAATATTGAGATAAAACTGTAACCCGAAAAGGGTCAATGTTTGCGAGAGCAAACCAATAACTCAGGAGGTTAGGACATGTCAAAGTTCATGCTCGGCCGCAAGGCCGGGATGACACAGATTTTTGATGAAGACGGGCTTGCGATTCCCGTCACAGTGATCGCCTGCGGTCCGCTTACCGTCATCCAGAATATGACCGAGGAGAAGGAAGGCTACCAGGCGGTTCGTGTCGGCTATGAAGAAAGCAAGAAGGGGAATCGTCCTCACAAGGGTCAGTTTGAGAAAATTGGCGTCAAGCCTATGCGGGTTATCCGTGAGTTCCACACGGGTGAAACCTATGAGCCCGGCCAGGTGATCGAGGTCAGCCAGATGTTCGAGGTCGGTGACGCCGTTGATATTACAGGAAGATCCAAGGGCAAGGGTTACCAGGGCGCTATCAGGCGTCACGGCATGCGCCGGGGCCCCTCCGCTCACGGCTCCAAGTATCACCGCAAGGCGGGCGCCATGAGCGCTGCGGCGACGCCGGGCAAGGTGCGCAAGGGCAGGAAACTGCCTGGCCAGCTGGGCTTCAAGCGGGTGACCGTTCAGAACCTTGTGGTTGTCCAGGTGGACGGCGAGCGCCATTTCCTGGTCGTGAAAGGCGCGGTCCCCGGACCCAAGGGCGGTCTGCTTGAAATCAAGGCGACCGTCAAGTCGGGAAAGTAGGAGGGCCTTATGCAACTTGATGTAGTTAACATGGACGGTGATCTTGCCGGAACGATCGAATTGTCGGACCGGATTTTCGCCATTGAACCCAACCGGGATGCCGTTTACCGCGTCATGCTGGCCCAGCAGGCCAACCAGCGGCAGGGCACGCACAAGGCCAAAAACAGGGCCGAAGTGCGCGGCGGCGGCAGGAAGCCTTTCCGCCAGAAGGGGACGGGGCGGGCCCGCCAGGGTTCGATCCGCGCCCCCAACCACGTTGGCGGCGGGGTAATTTTCGGCCCCACACCACGTTCTTACCGGGTGCGGCTTCCCAGGAAACTGCGCCGACTGGCCCTTTTCTCCATGCTCTCCTCCAAGGCGGAAAGCAAGAAGCTGGTCGTGCTCGATAAACTGGAAATTGAAAACGGGAAAACCCGTGTCATGGCACAGGTGCTGAAAAACATCGGTGCGGACACCAGCTCGCTGATTGTCACGGCAGGCAAAGGGGAGGACGTGGTCCGTTCCGCCCGCAATCTCCCCGGTGTGAAGACAGCGCCAGTCAACGCCCTGTCGGTTCTTGACCTGCTCAAGTATGACCGGCTGATTGCTACGCGCGAAGCACTTGAAACACTGGAGGAGGTCTACGCGTCATGAAGAATCCGCACGATGTCATCCTGAGGCCCATTATTACGGAGCGCAGCATGGAGGATACCATGCTGGGGAAATACACATTCGCCGTGGCCAGGGATGCCTCGAAAACAGAGATAGGCAAAGCCTGCGAGTTGCTTTTTGAGGTCAAAGTTCTCCAGGTCAACACCATGAACTTATCAGGCAAAAAGCGCCGGATGGGCAAGACGAGCGGACGCACCGCGTCCTGGAAAAAAGCCGTCGTGACCATCGACCTTGACCCGGCCCCGGCAGAGTACGCCCTGCCCGGAGGCAAAAAGGGGACCAGCCCGAAGCGTTACAAGACCGAGATTGCGGAATTCGGGTTTGGCCAGTAAGCGGGCCGCGTGAAAGAAGGAGATCACTATGGCTATTAAAAGCTATCGCCCCACTTCTCCCGCCAGGAGACAGATGACCGGAGCCGACCATTCCGTTTTATCGGACAAGGCGCCGGAGAAAAGCCTGCTGGCCAAAAAGAAGAAGCATAGCGGCAGAAATAATTACGGCCGGATTACGGTTCGGCACAGAGGCGGCGGCAACCGCCAGAAGTACCGCCTGATCGACTGGAAGCGCAATAAAACAGATATCCCCGCCAAGGTTCTGGCCCTGGAGTATGATCCCAACCGCACGGCCTTTATCGCCCTGATCATGTACGCCGATGGAGAGAAAAGCTACATCATCGCGCCGCACGGCCTCAAAGCCGGGGACACAGTTATTTCCGGAAGTGACGTCGATATAGTGGACGGCAACTGCCTGCCGCTTTCATCCATTCCTGTCGGCACCCAGGTTCATAACATTGAAATGAATCCGGGCCACGGGGGCCAGCTGGTTCGTGCTGCCGGCACCTCGGCGCAGCTGCTGGCCAAGGAAGGCCGCCACGCCACCCTGCGCATGCCCTCCGGTGAAGTCCGGATGGTGCTGCAGAGCTGCCGCGCCGTGGTCGGCGTCGTCAGCAATATCGAAAATGATATCGTCAATGTCGGCAAGGCCGGCCGGAAACGGCACATGGGGCGCCGCCCCCACGTCCGCGGATCGGCCATGAATCCGGTTGACCACCCCCATGGCGGAGGTGAGGGTAAGGCGCCCATCGGCATGCCCGGCCCGGTGACCCCCTGGGGGAAACCGACTTTGGGCTACCGTACCCGCAAGCGGGGTAAATCGACCGACCGGCTGATCATCAGACGCCGTACCAAGAGCTAAGGATGGAGGAGACAGCATGAGTCGTTCCGCTAAAAAAGGATATTACGTTGATGAAAGGCTTTTAAAGCGCATCAATGAACAAAATGAGAAAAATGAACACCGGGTCCTGAAGACTTGGTCGCGCGCCTCCACCATCTTCCCTGAAATGGTGGGGCATACCATCGCGGTGCATGACGGAAGAAAACATGTTCCCGTTTACATCACGGAGGAGATGGTCGGCCACAAGCTCGGTGAATTCGCCCCAACCAGGACGTTCAGAGGCCATGCCGGCTCTGAGAAACGCGCCAGAATGCGCTGAGAGACGGCGAGGAGGGACTATTGTGGCTAGAAAAACAATGAGCAGACAGGAGCTGATCGACCGGCGGGAAGAGCTGGTCGCCGACTACGGCAAACAGGCTCCGAGAAACGCCAAAAAAGGCGTACTGACCAAAAAAGAGCGCAAGATCCTGGGGATCGGCCGTGATCAAGGCCATGCGACACTCCGCCACCTGCGGATGAATGCCTTTAAGGTCAACGCGCTGATCCGGCTTATCGTCGGGAAGCCGCTGGAAGAAGCCTACGCCATTTTGCAGTACACGCCGCACGGCGCGGCGCAGCCGCTGACCAAGCTTCTGAAATCAGCCGAAGCCAATGCGGTGAACAACAACGGCATGAATGCGGACAATCTTTATGTGGCCGAGCTCCAAGCCATGCAGGGGCCAACACTGAAAAGAATCCGCGCCCGGGCGCGGGGCCAGGCTTCCTGGATCAGGAAGCGTACCTGTCACATTGATGTTGTTTTGAAGGAAAGGCAGGAGGTCTAGGTTATGGGTCAGAAGGTCAATCCGCACGGTTTACGTGTAGGTGTCATTAAAGACTGGGATTCGCGCTGGTATGCCGATAGAAAAGACTTTGCCCGCTTCCTTGTCGAGGACAAGAAAATCCGCGACTACGTCAAGGCGGAAACAGAGCGCGCGGGCGTCTCGCGCATCGAGATCGAGCGCCTGGGCGATGAACATACAACCATTACGATCACGACGGGGAAACCCGGCATCATTATCGGCCGCGGCGGCGCCGAGATCGAGAATTTAAAGAAGAAGCTGACCAGGAAATTCGGCCGTTCCTTTTTCATCAATGTGAAGGAAGTTCGCAACGTCGATATCGAGGCACAGCTCGTAGCCGAGAGCATCGCCAAGCAGTTGGAAGAGCGGGTGTCTTTCCGGCGGGCCATGAAACAGGCAATCAACCGGGCCATGAAGAATGGCGCCAAGGGCGTGAAAACCATGGTCTCGGGGCGGCTGGGCGGCGCGGAGATCGCGCGGTTTGAACAGTACCGCGAAGGATCCATTCCGCTTCACACGCTCCATGCCGACATTGATTATGGCTTTGCAGAGGCCAAAACCTCTTACGGCCAACTGGGCGTCAAAGTGTGGATATACAAGGGCGAGGTCCTGACGGTTCGGAACACCGCCCGGGAAGAGAAGGAGGAAACTCCAGATGTTAATGCCTAGGCGTGTCAAACGCAGAAAACAGCACCGCGGGCGCATGAAAGGGAAAGCCCTCCGCGGCAATAAGGTGACCTACGGACAATTCGGTCTGCAGGCCCTTGAACCTTGCTGGATCACTGCCAACCAGATTGAGGCTTCCCGTATTGCCATCAACCGCTACTTCAGGCGCGGCGGCACGGTCTGGATCAAGATCTTCCCCGACAAGCCCGTGTCCAAGAAACCGGCTGAAACCCGGATGGGCAAGGGAAAGGGAGCACCGGAATACTGGGTGGCTGTCGTCAAGCCGGGCCGGGTCCTTTTCGAGGTGGCCGGCGTGACAGAAAAACAAGCCCGTGAGGCCCTGCGCCTTGCTTCCCATAAATTACCCTGCAAGGTGCGTTTCATCGAAAGCGAGCGCGAATTCACAGAAGAGGAAATCGCCAAATATGCCGAGGTTCAGGTCCTTGATATCCCTGATGAACTCCTGACGGATGAGGAGCTGGCAGAGCAGGCGGGTGAGGCTGAAGTGGACAGCGCAGCGCAAGAAGACGCCGAAGCGGCAGAAGAACAAACGGAGGTCTGATCATGAGAGCGAAAGAATTGCGTGAAAAAAACCAGACCGAGCTTGAAAAGGAGTTGCAGGAACTGAAAAAGGAACTCTTCAATCTCCGTTTTCAACACGCGACCAACCAGCTTGCCAATCCGATGGAACTCAAGCGGGTCAAGCGCGACATCGCCCGCGTCAAGACGGTCATGCGCCAGCAAGAGCTTGGCCAGCTGGTCTCAGGATAGGGGGAGACAGGATGAACCAGGAACGCAACAAGAGAAAACAGCGCGTCGGCACCGTGGTCAGCGACAAGATGGATAAGACAATTGTCATCGCCGTCACCGAGCATGTCCGCCATCCGCTTTATAAAAAATACATCAAACGTACCGTCAAGATGAAGGCGCACGACGAAAACAACGAGTGCGGCATCGGTGACCGTGTCCGGGTGATGGAAACCAGACCCTTGAGCCGTGAGAAACGCTGGCGCCTCGTGGAAATCATCGAGAAGGCCAGATAGGACGGCGGGTTCAGGAGGACTAAGTCAATGATTCAAGTACAATACAGGCTCAAATCCGCCGACAATACCGGTGCCAAGCGCCTGATGTGCATCCGGGTGCTGGGGGGGACAGGCCGGCGTTACGCCAACATCGGCGATGTAATCGTCTGTTCCGTCAAGGAAGCGGCACCGGGCGGCACCGTCAAAAAAGGCGATGTGGTCAAGGCCGTGGTGGTCCGGACCAAATCCGGCATCCAGCGCAAAGACGGGTCCGTGATCCGTTTTGATGAGAACGCGGCGGTGATTTTGAAAGATGACGGCAACCCGCAGGGAACCCGGATTTTTGGGCCCATCGCCCGGGAATTGCGTGAGAAGAACTACATGAAAATTCTCTCTCTGGCGCCGGAGGTTCTGTAATGGCCAAGGAGGAAAGAATGCCCCGAAATAAATTACATGTCAAAGTGGACGACCAGGTCTACGTCCTGACCGGCAAAGACGCGGGGAAAACCGGCAAAATTATTGCGGCCTATCCCGCCAAGGGACGTGTGATCGTGGAAGGTGTCAACATCGCCACCCGCCATGTCAAGCCGCGCTCCCAGACGCAGCAGGGGGGGATCATCCGCCAGGAGATGCCCATCGACGCGTCCAATGTCATGCTGGTCTGCCAAAAGTGCAAACGCCCGTCGAAGACCGGGAGAAAATACCTGGAAAACGGGGACAAGGTGCGCTTCTGCAAGTCCTGCGGTGCCACCATCTCCGTGATCAGCAAGGGAAAGAAGGAGTAGCGCATGAATCGACTGAGGGATAAATATAGGAATGAAGTGCGTGACACCCTGATGAAGGAATTCGGTTACTCTTCCATCATGCAGGTTCCCAGACTTGAGAAAATTGTCCTCAATATGGGGATCGGCAACATCCGTGAAAATCCCAAGGCGGTGGAGTCGGCTGTGCGCGATCTGACCACCATTGCCGGCCAGAGGCCGGTGGTAGTCAATGCCCGCAAGTCGGTCGCCAACTTCAAGTTGAGGGAAGGGATGCCCAACGGGGTCAAGGTGACCATCCGCGGCGACCGAATGTACCATTTCCTGGATAAACTGATCAGCATCGCCCTGCCGCGTGTCCGTGACTTCCGCGGTTTGAGCGCCAATTCTTTTGATGGCCACGGCAACTACTCGCTGGGGGCGCGTGAGCAGCTGATTTTCCCGGAAATCGACTACGACAGCATCGACAAGATCAACGGCCTCGATATCGCCATCGTCACGACCGCCCAAACAGACGAAGAGGCCAAGGCCCTGCTCACCGAGCTTGGCATGCCCTTCCGGAATTAGAGGAGTCAACCATGGCAAAAAAATCAATGATCATCAAAGCGCAGCGCGAACCGAAGTTTTCGACGCGTCAGAAGAACCGTTGCCAACTGTGCGGACGGCCCCATGCCTACATCCGCAAATTCGGTATCTGCCGCCTCTGTTTTCGTGAGCTCGCTTATAAAGGACAGATCCCTGGCGTTCGCAAAGCCAGTTGGTAAGGAGGAGATATCATGCAGGTTACGGATCCGATCGCGGACATGCTGACACGCATCCGCAATGCCGGGAGAGCCGGCAAAATGACGTGTGAGATCCCCGCTTCGAACATGAAGCGCGCCATCGCGGATATTCTCGCCGCTGAAGGTTACATTGAGAAGGTGACTTTCCGCGAAGACAATCAGCAGGGGATGCTGACCGTGACACTTAAGTACTACGGCTCCAAGCCGGTTATTACAGGCATTAAGCGCATCTCCAAACCCGGTTTGCGCGTCTACGCCGATGTCGATCATCTGCCGCGCGTCCAAAACGGCCTGGGGATTGCCATCATCTCGACTTCCAAGGGCGTGATGACGGACAAGTTTGCCCGCCGTTCCAAAATCGGCGGCGAAGTCCTGGCTTACGTCTGGTAGGCGGAGCTTGACTCTGAAAAGGATGATCAGATCCACAATCTTAAGAGCAGGAGGACATTATGTCGAGAATAGGTAAAAAACCCATCACCATCCCGAAAGACCTCAAGGTCGATATCGGGCCGGATGAAGTCCGGGTCAGCCGGGACGGCCAGACCCTGTCGGAGAAACTCCATCCGGGCATCCGCGTCCGCGTGGAGGGGGATCAGCTTCTGGTCGAGCGCGACAATGATCTGCGTGAGACACGGGCCCTGCACGGCCTGGTGCGTTCGCTGATTAACAACATGGTGATCGGGCTGAGTGAAGGATTTACCAAAAACCTTGAAATCCAGGGTGTCGGTTACCGGGCCCAAAAGAACGGCAACAAGCTGGTCATGGATCTGGGCTACTCACACCAGGTAGTTTTTGAAGAACCGGAAGGCATCACCTTTGAGCTGGCCTCGCCGACCCGTATCGCGGTCAAGGGCGCGGACAAGCAGCTGGTGGGCGAGATGGCCGCCAAGATCAGAGCCTCGCGTCTGCCCGACCCCTACAAGGGCAAGGGTGTCCGCTATGCTGGCGAAGTCCTGCGCCTCAAGGCCGGGAAAACCGGTGTCAAGTAAGGAGCGTGAAGGATGATTAAAAAAGAACCACGCAATAAAGTCCGCCTCCGCCGCCATGCGCGCGTGAGAAAACAACTGGCAGGCACAAGTGCCAGCCCGCGCTTGGGCGTCTTTCGGAGCGCCAGCCATATTTACGCGCAGATCATTGATGATACGGCGCATCACACCCTGGTGGCAGCCTCTTCACTCGATGCCGAAGTCAAGGGGACACATCCTCACGGCGGCAATGTTGAAGCAGCCAGGGCCGTTGGAAAGCTTGTCGCGGAACGCGCGCTTGTGAAGGGTATCAAGACGGTGGTCTTTGACCGCGGCGGATACCTCTATCACGGCCGCGTCGCCGCCTTGGCTGATGCAGCGCGTGAAGCCGGACTTGAGTTTTGAGGAGTAGCAGCATGAGAAGAGAACGTGATCGCGACAGAAGAGAAGACAGGGACCGCGAAAGTGAATTTCAGGAGCGGGTCATCCACATCGGCCGTGTTGCCAAGACCGTCAAGGGCGGAAGAAACTTCCGTTTCACTGCCCTGGTGGTCGTCGGGGACGGCGAAGGACGTGTGGGCAAGGGACTGGGGAAATCGAGTGAAATTCCCGAGGCCATCCGCAAAGGAATTGAAGAAGCCAAAAAGAATCTGATTAAGGTCGCGACCTATAAAGATACCATTCCTTATGAAGTGACCGGCCGGTTCGGCGCTGCGCGTGTCATGCTCAAGCCGGCGGCTGCCGGCACGGGCGTCATCGCGGGCGGGGCCGTCCGCGCCGTCTGCGAACTTGCCGGCATCAAGGATATCCGGACCAAATCACTGGGCAGCGCCAATCCCAACAATGTGGTCAACGCCGCCATCGAAGGTTTGAAAGCCCTGCGCACACTCGAACAGGTCGCTGAGATCCGCGGGGTCAGTCCGCGTGAGATCCTGTAAGGAGGGCGGCATGGAACAAGTAAGAATTACCTTGCTGCGCAGCATCAATAACGCCCGGGAAGACCAGAGGGCCACGGTGCACGCGCTTGGTTTGAGAAAAATCGGTCAATCCGTGATTCATGAGCATAACGAAGCCATTCGCGGCATGATCCGCAAGGTCCGCCATCTTGTCGTCGCGGAGCCCTATGAAGGAGGAGACGATGAAGCTGAATGAACTGAAACCCGTTGCCGGGTCGAGCCGCAAGGCATCGCGCGTAGGGCGCGGCCGCAGCTCGGGCGGCGGCAAAACTTCAGGACGCGGCCACAAGGGCCAGAAAGCCCGCTCGGGCGGCGGCGTCCGTCCCCAGTTCGAGGGCGGCCAGATGCCTCTTTATCGCAGGCTCCCCAAGCGGGGTTTCAACAATAAACGCTTTGCCAGGCACTACATTACCGTCAACGTCAGCGATCTGATGCGAATGGAGGAAGGCAGCCTGGTGACGGCGGAAAGCCTGGCGGCGGAGGGAATTATCTCCCTGCCCAAAGTCAACGACGGGCTGAAAATCCTCGGTGACGGGGAACTGACCAAAAAACTGGAAGTGAAAGCTCATGCTTTCACCGCGACGGCCAGGGAAAAAATTGAGGCGGCCGGAGGAAGCTGTGAGGTAATCTGATATGGGCAGTATGTTTCAGACCCTGGCCAACGCCTGGAAGATTCCTGACCTGAAAAAGAAGATCCTTTTCACGCTTTTCGCCATCCTGGTCTTCCGCCTTGGCACAGCCATCCCGACTCCCATGATTGACAGCGTGGCCTTCGCGGCCCTGATTGAACGTTTCGGCCAGCTGGGTCAGTTTCTCGACATCATCTCAGGCGGAGCCTTCAAGTCGGTGTCTGTCCTGGCCCTGGGCATTTCACCCTACATCAATGCCTCCATCATCATGCAGCTTCTGACCTTTGCCATCCCGGCCCTGGAGCGCATGCAAAAGGAAGGCGAGGAAGGCCAAAGAAAAATTCAGAAGATCACCCGGATGGTGACTCTGGGCCTGTCACTGGTCATGGCCACCTCCTACGCCCTGCTGACACGCGGCGCGACAACACCGGGGATTCCCGAGTGGCTGAGCCTGGTGGTGGTCATCTTCAGTTTTGCGGCCGGTGCCTCCTTCATTATGTGGCTGGGCGAGCAAATTGATGTCAAAGGAGTAGGCAACGGCATCTCATTGATTATCTTCATTGGAATCGCCAGCCGCCTGCCTGACTATGCCAGGCAGCTCTTTGTCTATTTCCAGGCCCTGACCGTGACCAGGAATATCTTCCTGGCCCTGGGGCTGGTCATCGCGACCGCCGTCGCCTTCATCGGAATCATCGCTCTGGTTGTCTTCATCCAGAGTGCCGAACGGCGAATCCCCGTCCAGTACACCAAGCGGGTGGTGGGCCGCAAGATTTACGGCGGCCAGAGCACCTATTTACCCATCAAGGTCAACCAGTCCGGTGTGCTGCCGGTCATTTTTGCCATGTCGGTCCTCATGGTGCCCTCCACCATCGCTTCTTTTACGGGGAGCACGGGCAAGCTGGCCACCTGGCTGATGAACTTCAATACCAACCCGCTTTATTATGTGGTCTACTCGATACTGATCGTCGCCTTTACCTTCTTTTATTCCATGATCAGTTACAACCCGGTCGACATCGCCAGCAATCTGCAGAAGAATGGCGGCTACATCCTGGGCATCCGGCCGGGCAGACCGACAGCTGAATTTGTGGGCAAAACCGCCCGCCGCCTCAACTGGTTCGAATCGGTCTTTCTGGTCGTCCTGGTCCTGATGCCGTCCCTGCTGGGGGCCCTGACCGGGGCACACGGGATCTGGTTTGGCGGAACGGCTGTCCTGATTCTGGTTGGCGTGGCCATGGATATCGTGACCCAACTTGAGGCTCAGATGCTGATGCGCCACTACAAAGGATTCCTGGACTAGACCCATGGTGAAGCGGATCGTCATGCTGGGAGCGCCGGGCAGCGGCAAGGGGACCTGGTCCAAGTTTCTTTCCGACCGCCTCTCGCTGCCCCATATCTCAACAGGCGATCTCTTCCGCCGGGAACTGGCGGCCGACAGCCCGTCCGGACGCCGGATCCGCACCTATATCGAGCAGGGGGAGCTGGTTCCTGACGATATCACCGTCCGGCTGGTCAAAAAAGTCATTATGGAAGATGAGGGCCGCCAGGGTTTTATCCTGGATGGATTCCCCCGCACCCTGGTCCAGGCGGAGGCCCTTGACCGGATTCTGGAAGAGGGGGGCCAGGCCATCGATGCGGCTGTCGAGGTTCACGTTTCAGAACCGGTCCTGACCCGCCGCGCCCTGTCCCGCTTTGTCTGTGAAGACTGCGGCCAGCCCTACAATGCAAGTACCATGAAGCCGGCGGAGGAAGGAATCTGCGACCGCTGCGGAGGCAGGATTGTCCGGCGGGGGGATGATACGGAGGAAACTCTGAAGCATCGGCTTGAGACCTACCGGGCCAAGACCGCGCCTTTAATGGATTACTACCGGCGGGAGGGAAAACTCGTTGTTTTCCCTAACGACGGACCGCCTGACGACCAGGCAAAAAGAGATCTTCTCACACTTCTGGGAGAAGACAGCGCCCTGATGGAGGGCCCTGCTGACTGGAAATTGAAATAAGAATTGTGAGCGAGCTGTGATCAGACTCAAATCAAAGGAAGCCATCGAGCGGATGCGCCGGTCCGGTGCTGTGCTTGCCGCTGTCTTTGATGCCATCCAGCCCTTGATGAGAGAGGGGATCACGACGGAGGAAATCGACCGGACAGCCCATCAGGTCATCCTGGACGCGGGCGCCATCCCATCCTTTCTCGGCTATGGCGGCCAGGGCCCGACGCCTTTCCCCGCAGCCACCTGTATTTCAATCGGCCATGAAGTTGTGCACGGTTTCCCCTCCGCCGACAGGATCCTCAAGGAGGGCATGATCGTGTCAGTCGATGTGGGGGCGCTCCTGGACGGCTACCACGGTGATGCCGCCCGGACCTACCTGATCGGTGAGGTGCCGAAAGAAGTGCGTGAGCTGGTCCAGGTGACGGAAGAAGCCTTCTGGCGGGGGGTTGAGCAGGCGTTTCCAGGCAAGCGCCTGGGCGATATCTCCGCCGCCGTCCAGGCTCACTGCGAGTCGCACGGTTTCGGGGTGGTCCGCGATCTGACGGGCCACGGGATCGGTACGGAACTCCACGAAGCTCCCAACCTGCCCAATTTCGGGCAGGCGGGACGCGGCATCCGCCTTCTGGAAGGGATGACCCTGGCCTTGGAGCCCATGGTGACGTTGGGATCACCTGATGTTTTTGTAGGGGAGAATGACTGGACCTTTTTCACCCGTGACGGAAAACCGGCGGCCCATTACGAGAACACCTTCGCCATTACCGCGGAGGGGCCTGAGATTCTGACCATGGTGCCCGGGGATCCCAGGCTGCGCAGGATCCGGAGGAAAGCGACATGACCAAAGAGATGCCGCTGCCCTCTCCGCTGAGTCCGGGCTCTGTCGTCGTCTCGCTCAAGGGACATGACCGCGGCAGGCTTTATCTGGTGCTGGCACAAAAAGGGGAGACACGCCTTCTTCTGGCAGACGGGAAGACTCATGGCTATGTGGATGCCAAGCTGAAGAATACCAAGCATGTCAGAAAGCTGGGGCAGGCTGTCGATGCGGCAGGCCTGGAGGAGATTCTCAATGAAGGGACGTGCGAGAGCGAATGCAATACGGCGATCCGCAAGGTGATCGCCGGCTGGGCGGAAACGAAACTGCCCGGAATCGGTTGAAAAGCCAGGCGATCGGAGGAGAAGATGCCGAAAGAAGAAGCAATTGAAGTCAAGGGGGTTGTTGTGGATACCATGCCAAACGCGGTTTTCCGGGTCCGTCTGGAGAACGGCTTTGAGGTGATCGCACACATCTCCGGCAAATTGCGTCAGAATTACATCAAGATTCTCAATGGTGACCACGTTACGGTTGAGTTATCGCCCTACGACCTGACGCGGGGCCGGATAACCTGGAGATCAAAATAGAACTTCTTGATTTTCAGAGGCATACGGGTTAAAATAATAAGCTGTGTGTCCATAGGCGACAGCCATAAGGAGAAGAACCATGAAAGTGAGACCTTCGGTCAAGCCAATCTGCGAAAAATGCCGCGTGA
>JAAZGO010000013.1 GCA_012511175.1 Fastidiosipila sp.
CAAAAACTATACTTTCCATGGTGACCTCCCATTGTATGCGGTAATCTCCGCTGTCCTTGTTTCTACAGCTAAGACTACGGATAAACCCGCGACCTTACAATCGCGGGGGTCACTCCATATTGTCTTTGTCATTTATCCTAGAAGCGTCCCATGGGTACCTTTGTTTGCGGGCCGGTTCTTCTTGTGTTATGATCGTCGGGGAAAACGCACGGTGCCTTACTCCTGTTGCCCGTAAAGGCGGGGAATGGAGGGCACCGGAGGTAAAAACAGGAGGAATTATGGCTGTCGTTTCCATGAAACATCTACTTGAGGGTGGCGTGCATTTCGGCCACCAGACCCGCCGTTGGAACCCGAAAATGGCTCCCTATATTTTTACGGAGCGCAACGGGATCTACATCATCGATCTTCAAAAAACCATGAGGAAGATCGAATTGGCCTACCAGTTTGTCAACGAAATCGCCAAAAGAGGCGGAACGGTGCTCTTCATCGGGACCAAAAAGCAGGCCCAGGACGCCATCCGCGAGGAGGCGGCCCGTTGCGGCATGTTCTATGTGAACAACCGATGGCTGGGCGGGACCCTGACCAATTTCCAGACCATCAAAAAGCGCATTGAGCGGCTTCACGAACTCCGTGAGCAAAGTGAAAGCGATGCCTGGCGGGGTCTGCCGAAAAAAGAGATCGCCTCTAAACGGCTGGAGCTTGAAAAGCTGGAGCGCAATCTGGGGGGCGTGGCAGATATGCAATCCCTGCCGTCCTGCATTTTTGTGGTTGACACAAAAAAGGAGCACATTGCAGTGGCTGAAGCCCGAAGGCTCCGCATCCCCATCGTGGCCATCGTCGATACCAATTGTGATCCGGAAGAAGTCGATTTTGTCATCCCGGGCAACGATGACGCCATCCGGGCCATCAAGCTGATCACCAGTGTCATGGCCAATGCTGTGATCGAAGGCAGGGAAGGCTATGAAGTCCAGATCCCCGACGTCGAAGCTGCGGTTGAAGAGGAAAGCGCGCCGGCTGGGGAAGGACAGGAAGAGACTGAAGAGTCCGTCGAGGACTTGGTCGGCCAAGCATAAGAACAACCGGACTTATCCGGGAATGGAGGAATAAGATGCAGATTACCGCGCAAATGGTTAAAGAGCTCCGCGAGATGACGGGAGCCGGCATCATGGACTGCAAGAAGGCCCTTCAAGCGTCCGGGGGTGACTACGATGCCGCTGTCAAATGGCTTCGGGAGAATGATCTGGCCGCTGCCGAGAAAAAGGCCGGCCGAATTGCCGCCGAGGGGATTGTCGATGCCTACATTCATGAGGGCGGACGGATCGGTGTCCTGATCGAAGTCAATATCGAGACGGATTTTGCCGCCAAAAATGAAGATTTCAAAAAGCTTGTCCGCGACATGGCCATGCAGGTGGCGGCCATGAACCCGCTCTACGTCAGGCGGGAGGACGTTCCCGGGGAAGTGATTGCCCACGAACGTGACATCGTGCGCGCCCAGGCCATTAAGTCTGGCAAGCCGGAGAAAATCATTGAAAAAATCGTCGACGGCCGGATGGAAAAATACTTCCAGGATGTTTGCCTGATGGAGCAGGCCTATATCCGTGATGACAGTATGACCTGTGAGCAGCTCATCAAGGAGTTGATCGGCAAGATCGGCGAGAACATCAAGGTGCGGCGTTTCGTCCGCTACGAGATGGGCGAGGGGTTGGAAAAAAAGAACGAGGATTTTGCAGAGGAAGTCGCGGCTCAGCTGAAAAAGTGACCAGGGCCGGGATTGGGAGAGAGGGCGCGCTGCGCTCTCTTTCTTATATAAAAAATTTGGGCAGCGCCTGATTTGTGAGATAATGGCTCAGGAGACAGGAGGCTTTTTGCAAGAAAGCGAGGGATGGGGCATGAAATACAAAAGGCTGCTGCTGAAGCTGTCGGGTGAATCGCTGGCAGGCGGATCAGGAAGCGGGATTGACCCTGAAACACTCTCGCTTTACGCCTCGGTCATTGGCCGGCTGTGCCAGGAGGGTCACGAAGTCGGCGTGGTCGTGGGTGGCGGCAATTTCTGGCGGGGCCGGATTAGCCAGGGCATGGACCGGATGTCAGCGGACAAGATCGGCATGCTGGCGACCGTCATGAACGCCATCGCGCTTGACAGCGCGCTTCTGGAGGCAGGTGTGGTCGCAAGGCTGATGTCGGCGGTTCCCATGCCGACGGTGGGAGAACCCATGAATGCCGCTGCGGCAAGGCGCCATCTGGAGCGGGGACGGGTGGTCATTTTCGCGGGAGGCACAGGGAATCCTTTCTTTTCAACAGATTCTGCCGCGGCTCTGAGGGCAGCTGAGATCAAGGCTGATGTCATCCTGAAATCGACTCTGGTTGACGGTATCTATGATAAAGATCCCAAGCTTTTCCCCGACGCGGTGCTGCAAAAAGAATTGACTTTTACCGACATTCTTGAGCGGGAATTGGCTATTATTGATGCGACTGCCGCTGCCCTTTGCCGGGATTACGGCCTGAAACTCATTGTTTTCAATGGAATCGATCCGCAAAATATCCTGAAGGCTGCGGGGGATCAGCCGATCGGGACCCTTGTGGGCTGAAATGAACTGCCTGAAGCCGGTCAAGCCACCCTATAGGTACAATAAAGTTAATCAGGGCCAAGGAGGATGAGATCATGGTGAACATGGATATTCACGAACAGACGCTGAACGAGTTCGAAGAAAAGATGAAAAAATCGATTAATGTGCTGGAAACTGAACTGCGCACTGTGCGCGCGGGGAGGGCCAATCCGCATGTCCTCGATCCCATTACCGTTCCCTATTACGGTGTGCCGACACCCTTGCAGCAGATCGCCAATATTCAGGTTCCCGAGGCAAAGATGCTGATGATTACGCCATGGGACGCCAACATGCTGAAAGAAATTGAACGCGCTATCCAGGCAAGCGACCTGGGAATCAATCCCATCAACGACGGACGTTGTCTGCGGCTGGTCTTTCCGGCCATGACCGAGGAGCGCCGTCACGACCTGACGCGCGAGGTTGCGAGGCGCGGTGAGGACGCCAAAGTATCGATTCGCAACATCCGGCGTGAGGCCAATGACCACTTCAAGGCCCTCTTGCGGGACAAGGAGATTTCAGAAGACGTGTCTTTCAGCCTGGGTGAGGAGATGCAGGAGATAACCGACCGCTACATCGAGAAAATTGATCAGGAAGTCGAGCGGAAAACAAAAGAGATCATGGAAATCTGACGGGCGTTTGAGAAAATCGCTGCCGCCTGCTGCGGAGATCATGGAAAAAGAGCAATCGAAAGAAAAAGGAGTCCGGCACCTGGCCGTCATCATGGATGGCAATGGGCGCTGGGCGGAGGCACGGGGGAGAAGACGGGAATTTGGCCACCGCGAAGGGGCGGAAAATCTGCGCCGACTTTGCATTTTGTGCGGGGAGCGACGAATCCGCTACATCACGGTCTACGCTTTCTCCACCGAGAACTGGCGCAGGCCCCGGGGAGAAGTCAATTCCCTGATGCGCCTTTTTTCACACTACTTCACAAAATATGCGAAGGAGATGGAGGAGGAAGGAGTCCGGCTCCGCTTTATGGGGGAGCGGGACACTCTGCCTGCCGAAGTCCTGGCCACCATGGAGGAGGCCGAAAAATCCTCCAGGGACAGGACGGGACTCCAGTTGATCATCGCCTTCAATTACGGCGGAAGAAGGGAAATTGTTTCAGCCGCGCAAAAAGCGGCAGCTGAAATCAGCAGTGGCCCTCTGACCGAGGAATCTTTTGCCCGCTTTCTTTACCTGCCGGATGTCCCGGAGCCCGAGCTGCTGATACGAACCGGCGGGGAATCCAGACTGTCCAATTTTCTTCTTTGGCAGTCGGCTTATACGGAACTTTATATGGAAGAATGTCTTTGGCCTGACTTTGGTGCCGAGCAGCTGGACCGGGCTCTGCTGGATTTCGAGTCACGCCAGCGCCGTTTCGGCGGCATCTGACAGGAGACCAGGGGAGTAGCCTATGAAAAAAATCGATGAATTGACCGTCCGGGTCATCACCGCCGCCATTTACGTGGGAATCATGATCGTCTTCATTGTTCCCGGGCTTTGGGCCCCGGTGGTGCCTTTGGTGCTCCTGGCTGCAGTTGCTTTTTTAAGCGCTTTCGAAAAAGGCCAGGCGGTCCGGCTT
Organism: Fastidiosipila sp.; assembly: GCA_012511175.1. Lineage (NCBI taxonomy): Bacteria > Bacillati > Bacillota > Clostridia > Eubacteriales > Oscillospiraceae > Fastidiosipila > Fastidiosipila sp. The sequence goes on from JAAZGO010000013.1 coordinate 4,171, forward strand.
CGCCTGCCCCAGGTAACCCCCCTCCCGGCTGCGGTGACCTCCGTCCTGCTCGGTCTTTTGTCTTTTCTGGGAATTTCGAGGGGATCCTTTCTCCGGGGAATTGCCTGGACCTTGGATCCATCGGTCAACACCCTGATCGCGCCGAAGATTTTCGGCTATTTTGCCCTCCTGGCCCTCTTTATTCTGCCCATGATCTCGCTGATTCAGATGTGGCGCAAGGGAGTGGAGCTCTTGCCTTCGACCCTGGCCATGACGGCCATTGTATTCTCTTCGGCGGTGCCGCTGGCGGCTTCAGTTGCTCTTTTGTACGGCTGCCGCTACGGCTGGCACTGGTTTGTCCTCGCCATCCTGACCGCCTGGGTATCGGATACCTGTGCCTATTTTGCGGGAAGATTCCTGGGCCGCATGCGATTTGCCCCGGCCATCAGTCCCCGCAAAACCTGGGAGGGAACGATGGGGGGGGTTGTCGGAACCATTGCCCTTTACCTGATCTATTTTCCCCTTGTCATCGGCAAGCGGACGGGTTACGCCACAGGCGCCAGTTTTGCTTTTGCCACAGTCGCAGCGGTCCTGATGAGCTTGTCTGCCAGCTTGGGCGACCTTCAGAGCTCGGCCCTCAAGCGCTGGTGCGGCATCAAGGATTTCGGCGCCCTGCTGCCGGGGCATGGCGGCATCTCGGACCGGTTTGACAGCATCTTCACTGCCCTGCCCGCCATGCTGTTGCTGGCCATCCTTGCAGGAGCCATCCTTTAAGGCCATGAAGGGCGGATCTGATCGCCACCCGGTTTTGCCCGTGCGGCTTGACCAGCCAATACCCGATACCCGGGTCATGACGGTTCTCGGTTCGACGGGTTCCATTGGAAGACAGACCCTGTCGGTCGCAGCCGAGGAAGGTTTCCGGATCGCGGCGCTGGCAGCCGGGCGCAATGTCGAGAGGCTGGCCGAACAGATTGCAGCTTTTGATCCCGATTTTGTCAGTCTTGCTGATGAGGCCGCCCGGGGCCAATTGCTGGCGCGCCTGAAGAAGCTGGGGGTCAAGGAGCCTGCAGAGATCGGTCTGGGGCGGGAGGGCGCCGTACGGGCCGCGGCCTGGCCTCATGCGGATACGGTCATGGCAGCCATCACCGGATTCGCCGGGCTGGAACCGGTTCTGGCCGCCGCATCAGCGGGCAAGAAGATCGCGCTGGCCAACAAAGAAAGCCTGGTGGTTGCAGGAGAAGAGGTGAAGCGCCTCGCCACCTTGTCAGGCGGCTGGATTTTGCCGGTAGACAGTGAACATTCCGCTATCTGGCAGTGCCTGCTGGGGGCTCCCCAAGAGAGTGTCAGGCGGATTATTCTGACTTGTTCAGGCGGTCCTTTTCATGGCAGAACAGCTGAAGCGCTCCGCCGGGTCACGGCTGAAGAAGCCCTGCAACACCCCACCTGGTCCATGGGCGGAAAAATAACCATCGATTCAGCCACCCTGATGAACAAGGCCTTTGAAGTGATCGAAGGCTGCCAGCTCTTTGATCTGGATCAGCGGCTTATCGATGTGGTGGTCCACCGCCAGAGCATGGTTCACTCCATGGTTGAGTTCGCAGACGGGTCGGTTATGGCTCAGATCAGCGAACCTGACATGACACTCCCCATCCGCTTTGCCCTGACCTTCCCCCGGCGCTCGGACAAGGGCGCACATCCGCCTTTGGATCTGCTTTCTTCCGGGCGCTCGGTCTGGTCTTTTGAGGCCGTCGATGAAGATCTTTTTCCGTCTATTGGTATGGCCCGCCAGGCCCATGACAGCGGCGGCCTGATGCCCTTGGTCTTAAACGCAGCCAATGAAGCGGCAGTCAGCCTTTTTCTCGATGGATCACTTGCCTTCACCTCGATATTTGACTTGGTCAGGCAGGCCCTTGATGATTTCAGCCACTTGTCCGCCATAAAAGCGTCAACCTTTGATGCTATGATGAGCCAGCACCGGCGCGTGACGGCTCATGTCAGGGCGGCCGGTTCTCTATCGAAGATTGAACGGGAGCAGTTATGACTTTTTTAGGCATTCTGGCCGGGGTGCTGATCCTGGGCCTGATTATGGTGATCCACGAGCTTGGCCACTTCCTTGCAGGGCGCGCTTTCGGATTTAAAATCGACCAATTCTCCATTTTTATGGGACCCGTGCTTTTTGAGCGGGAGAAAAAGGGCATCCGCTATAACATCAAGGCCATCCCACTCGGGGCTTCAGTCAGTTTTGCGGGCGAGGAGTCGGAGATTGAAGGTCAGACGGATGGGGCGCTGGAATATGACCGGGAAGACCCCGATCTGTTTGAGAATCGTCCGCGCTGGCAGCGGGCCATCGTGATTGCCATGGGACCTGCCCTCAACTTCCTGACCGCCTTTGTGGTCTTCATCATCCTCTTTACCGCCAAAGGTGCAGTCATCCCGAAAGTGGGGGCCATCCCCCCTGATACCCTCATGGCCGGAACTTCGATCAAGGCAGGTGATACCATCACCTCTCTGGATGGTACCCGCATCCGGACAGCGCTCGATCTGACCATAGCCGAGATGAATCACGATGCCGGCGACCCCTGGCTGATCGGCTACCGGACCGCAACCGGCGATAAGGGTCTGGAGACTGTCTTGCCGGCAAAGGCGCCGCCCCGCCCCATGCTGGGCATCACTTACCAGACGGAGGGCGACCAGCACCTGGTCGTTTCGGTCCATCCCGACGCCGACCGGGGGGAGGCCGGCCTGCTGCCGGGCGACCAGATTCTGACAATCGAGGGGATTCCCTTCGGCGACACCGATCGCGTGACGGAAACCATCCTGGCTTCAGGAGAAAAGGCCATCCGCCTGGAGATCATCCGAAAGGGAAAACCGCTTTCCCTGGAAATCAGCCCCCTCATTATTGAAGCCGATTTGCCGCTCGGCCTGGTGCTTACTCTGTCAAAAAAGGCGGAGTCTGTGATCAGTCAGGGGGTCCGTTACCCCATTTCAGTTTTCCGGACGACCGTACGCGGCATCGGCATGCTCTTTGCGGGCAAGATCGGGGTCAGGGACAGCTTCGCCGGCCCCATCGCCATTGTCAGCATGGCGGCTGACACGGTCAAGCAGGGCCGGTCCCTGGGCGATACGGCCGCTAACCTGGCGACACTGCTGGGTCTTTTGTCTGTGGCGATCGGTTTCACGAATCTGCTCCCCATCCCGCCCCTTGACGGCAACCACCTGCTCCTGCTCGGTGTGGAAGCCGTCCGTCGCAAACCGCTGTCGGCAAAATTCAAGTCGATCACCGGCATGGCGGGCCTGATCTTTTTCATCGTGCTTGGGGTGGCCGTCGTCACCCTTGATCTGGTCAGGCTTTTTGGATGGTAGAGATGGGCGACAGGCAGAAAAAAGTGAGCCGTCCAGTCAATGTCGGCGGCGTCACCATCGGGGGAGGCGCCCCCGTCTCGGTCCAATCCATGTGCACGACCGACACCCGGAACGTCGAGGCTACCCTGGCCCAGATCTGGGAACTTTCGCTGGCAGGCTGTGAGCTGGTCCGCCTTGCCGTACCGGATGAGGAGGCAGCCCGCGCCCTCAAGGAGATTACTTCCAGGTCACCCCTGCCTGTCGTGGCTGACATCCATTTTGACCACCGGCTGGCCATTGCGGCCATCCGTTCGGGGGCCCATAAGATCCGGATCAACCCGGGCAATATGAAAGATCCCCGGGGCCTGGCCCGGACTGTCGCCGAGGCCAGGGACCACGGCATTCCCATACGGGTCGGGATCAATGCCGGCTCCCTGGGCCGCAGGGAAATCGGTCCGGCCGGAGTCACCGCTGAAGTACTTGCCCGTGCAGCCCTGGACGCCTGCCGTCAGCTGGAAGCGCTCGATTTCCATGACATAGTCTTGTCTGCCAAGGCCTCATCGCCTCTGCTTATGATCGAAACCTACCGGCTCCTGTCCGAGCAAAGTCCTTATCCGCTTCACCTGGGCGTGACTGAGGCGGGGAGGGGTAATCAGGGAATCATCCGTTCGGCGGTGGGGATCGGAAGCCTTCTGGCGGAGGGAATCGGCGATACCATCCGGGTGTCGCTGACGGCGGATCCGGTTGAAGAGGTGCAGGCCGCCTACGCTATTTTGGGCGCCTTGTCCCTGCGTCAGCGGGGGCCGGTTCTGATCAGCTGTCCCACCTGCGGGCGTACGGAAGTGCCCTTGATCGAGGTGGCAGAAGAGGTGGGGCGCCGTCTTTCCAGGATTGACTTCCCCCTGCGGGTGGCAGTCATGGGATGTGTCGTCAACGGACCCGGTGAGGCACGCGAGGCGGATGTCGGAATCGCGGGCGGCAGGGATTCTTTTGTTCTGTTTCGAAAAGGAGAAGTTATCCGCAAGGTCAAGGCGGATCAGGCGGTAGACGCCCTGATGGAGGAGATTGACCGCCTGTTGGAGGAGCAGCAGTCCGGCGGCTGACACTTGCCGGAACAAAACAGGAGGCCGATGAATGGCACTTTTTTGCCAGGTTGTACTGGCCGACGCCCCCCGCGCGATTGACAAACCCTGGAGCTACAGGATACCCCGGGAATTTGAGGATCAGCTTATACGGGGTTCGCTTGTCCTCGTGCCCTTCGGTACGGGCAGGCAGCCCGTACGCGCTTTTGTCGTCGAACTCCTGGATGACTTGCCGGAAGGGGTTCCAGCGGATTCAATCAGAGAAATTCATCAACTTGTTTCCGGTCCGCCGGTCGTCACGGGAGAACAGCTCCAACTGGCCCTGGAGATGCGGCGCCGCACTTATTGCTCGACTGCCGATGCGCTCAAGGCCATGGTGCCGCCTACGGTACTTTCCGCCAGGGGCAGGTCTGTTCTGGCCGCCCGCCTGTCCGACCCTGAAGAGGCGGCGGAACTGCTCGATTCGGACGGACTGAGGAGCATGAAGCAGGTGCGGGTCATCGAACTCCTGCTGGAACACGAGTCGGCTCCCTGCATGGAGATCCGGCAGGCCGCCGGTGTTTCTCAAAGCGTCATATCTGCCCTGGCGAAAAAGGGAATCCTGACCCTTTTCAAAAAGAGGCAGGAGCGCCAGCTCCCCGCAGAGGATACCGGCTCTGACCAGCCGCCGGTCCTGACCAAGGAACAAGGTGAGGCAGTTGAAACCATCAGGGAAGCGGCCGGAGCGGCACAGCCCGGCAAGCTCAAAGAACTTCTCCTTTTCGGTATCACGGGGAGCGGAAAGACGGAAGTCTACCTGCGGGCAGCCCAGGCGGTTCTGGACCGGGGCAGGCAGGTACTGATCCTGGTACCCGAGATTGCTCTGACACCTCAGATGACACGCCGCCTGACCTCCCGTTTTGGCCAAAGAGTAGCCATTCTCCACAGCCGGCTCACCCCGGCCGAGCGTTATGAAACCTGGAGGCGGGTTCTGGCCCAGGAGATCCCCATCGTTGTCGGCGCCCGTTCGGCTGTTTTTGCTCCCTTGAAAAGCATCGGCCTGATCGTGATCGACGAAGAGCAGGAGTCCAGCTACAAGGCTGAAATGAAACCGCGTTACTACGCGCCCGATATCGCCCGGATCAGGGCTATTTTAAATGGGGCAGTCCTTGTACTGGGATCAGCAACGCCTCAGGTTGCAAGTTATCGGCGGGCGCTGGAAGGCCCTTCCTCGCTTCTTTGCCTGCCTGACCGGATCGGGGAGAGGGGTTTGGCAGAGGTCGAGGTCGTCGACATGCGCCGCGAATTTGCCAGAGGCAACCTGTCCTTTTTCAGCCGCTCCCTCCTTGAATGCATGGAGGAGACCTTGAAAGGGGGCGAGCAGGCCATGATCCTTCTGAACCGACGCGGTTTTTCGCGCACGGCAGTCTGCCGGACCTGTGGCTGGCAGATGCGCTGCCCTTCCTGTGATATTGCCCTGACTTCCCATCTCAACCCCTACGGTCCGGCAGGAGTGCCTGCGCGGATGGTCTGCCATCTTTGCGACCGTATCAGCCCTGTTCCAAAACTGTGTCCCGAGTGTGGAAGCGTGGAGATCGCCTCCCTGGGTATCGGCACCCAGCAGGTTGAAGAAGCGCTCGCAGAACAATTCCCGGGGGCTTCTGTGCTCCGAATGGATCAGGACACGACCCGGGGCCGCTTCTCCCACCGGGAACTGCTGGATGCTTTTGAATCGGGCCGGGCGGATATCCTGGTTGGAACGCAGATGATCGCCAAGGGCCACGATTTTCACAACGTAACCCTTTCGGCCATTCTCTCAGCCGATCAGCTTTTGGGGACAGGTGAATTCAGGGCGCTAGAGCAGGCCTTTCAGCTGATGACCCAGGCCGCCGGCCGCGCAGGGCGGGGAAAAAAGCAGGGGAGGGTCATCATCCAGACCCTGCAGCCCGACCATTTCGTCATCCGGGCTGCGGCCCGCCAGGACTATGAATCTTTTTATGAAGAGGAGATCATCTTCCGCAGACGGATGGGCTACCTGCCCTTTGGACACATCGGTCTGGCAGAGTTCAGGAGTTTCGATCGGGAAGCGGCCGAAGACGCCGCCTGGGCCTACCACAGGCTGGTAACCGCCATTACCGGGGCCCATCCCGGAATGTTCGGGCGGATCCTGGTGACTCAGCCGGCCCCTTCGCCCATCGCCAGAGTCAGGAACAGGTACCGCTTCCGGATCATTGCCCGCGATCCGTCCGCACAAACCCTGACACGCCTTCTTTTTCATGCCGCTGACCGGATGAAGCGCACCAGCAAAGTATCCCTGGTCATTGACATGGACCCCTGGTCGACCTTGTAGCCGGTACCGCCTGCTCCCCGGTTACGGCCGTTCCCTGTGATAAGATTGTAGGAAAAGAAGGAGGCAGGGCATGGCGCTGCGCAAAATACTTGTCGAAGGCGATCCGGCGCTCAATAAGCGGGCGCGCCCGGTGTCGCGATTTAATGACAAATTACGCGTCCTGGTCGACGATATGCTGGAGACCATGTATGACGGCGATGGGGTCGGCCTTGCCGCGCCTCAGGTCGGTGTGCTCCGCCGGATCTTTGTTATGGACCTGGACGACGGAGAGGGTCCCCGGGTCTTTATCAATCCCCGGATCCTGGAGACGGACGGCGATCAGGAGGGGCCGGAGGGCTGCCTTTCGCTCCCCGGTCTTTTTGGAATTGTCAAGCGGCCCATGACGGTCAGGGTCCAGGCCTTCGACACCGAGGGCCAGTCTTTTGAGCTGGAGGCGGAGGGTCTGGCGGCCCGTTGCATCTGTCACGAGAACGATCATCTGGACGGCATTTTATTCCGCCGCCATTCCCAGATTCCGCTTTGCGCCCTGGACGAACTGCCGGGCATGGAAGAACCGGCGGAGGAAGAAGCAGATACGGAAGGAGTGACCCTGTGACTCCTTTCGTCTTTATGGGAACGCCGGAATTCTCAACCCTTGTGCTTGACCGGCTGGAAGAAGCCAATTTTCTTCCCGTGCTGATCGTGACCCAGCCCGACCGGCCCTGCGGCCGGGGGAAAAAACTCAAACCTTCACCCGTTGCCATCTGGGCCGAGGAGAGGGAAGTCCTGACCTTGAAACCCGCGGACTGCCGGGATCAGGCCTTTATCGGCAAGCTGAAAGAATTGGCCCCTGTTTTTATCCTGACGGCAGCCTTCGGACAGATCCTGCCGCTTTCTATTCTGGAGATTCCCGAAAGGGGCTGCCTCAACCTGCATGCCTCCCTTCTTCCGCGCTACCGGGGCCCTTCACCCATCCAGACCGCCCTCCTGAACGGCGACAGGGAAACAGGTGTTTCCCTGATGCTGATGGATGAGGGGCTGGATACGGGACCGGTCATCGCCCAAAGGCGCATGGCCCTCTCTGACAGTCTGGACGCCGGTGAACTCAATCTGGCTCTGGCCCGCCTGGGCGGAGAATTGATCGCGGACAGCATCTGCCCCTACCTGGCGGGCAAGCTGATACCGGAGCCCCAGGATGAGGGGCGGGCAACCATCACCCGTCTGCTGAAAAAGGCGGACGGCCAGGTGGATTTTGACCAGCCGGCACAGATGGTTCACAATCACATCCGGGCCATGAATCCATGGCCCGGTGCCTTCGCCTTTCTTGATGGGAAAAGGTATAAACTGCTTCGGGCCAAGGTTTTTCAGAACAGTATGGACCGGGGTATCCCGGGCCGGCTCCGCCTCATCGGCAAACGGATGATTATCCTGTGCAGGGAAGGTGCGGTCGAAATTCTTGAAATTCAGGCCGAGTCAGGAAGCCCCATGTCCTGTGTCACCTGTTCCCACAACTTTACCGAAGGGGCTGTTTTTGGCCCTCCCGCCACAAAGTGACCTGCCTGGAAGGGGGAAGTGCTTGAGCATTACCGGATATCTTCCTTTTTTGATCAGCATCGCGCTCAGCCTGATGGCTCAAGCATGGGTGAGCTTGAACTTCTGGCGCTACAACCGTGTCGCTTCCAGTACCGGCCACACCGGCTTCTCAGCTGCCCGGCGCCTGCTTGATCAGAATGGGCTGCAAGAGATCGCGGTAGAGCAGGTTACCGGGCGCCTCTCCGATCACTTCAGCCCGCGGGAAAAAAAGATACGCTTGTCGGAAGCGACTTACAAAACGGCCTCCATCGCGGCCATTGGGGTGGCAGCACACGAAACGGGCCACGCCATCCAGCACCGGGATGGCTACCAGCCCAACAGAATCCGCTCGGCCCTCCTTGTGCCCGCCAGCATCGGATCCATGGCCGGACCCTATATTGTCGGTCTGGGCTTTGCCATTCTTTCCGAAATAATGGTTCAGGTGGGCGTCGCCTTGTTTGCCGCAGCGGTCCTCTTCTATTTGATTACCCTTCCCGTTGAAATAAACGCCAGCCACCGGGCGCTCATCCTCCTGGCGGAGACAGGTATCCTGGCTCCCCATGAAATCAAGGGAGCCCGCCGCGTGCTTGCTGCCGCTGCCTTGACCTATGTCGCGTCAGCCCTGACCTCTGTCCTCTATTTTTTTCGCGTCAGTGCTTTGGCGGGTTCACGAAAGCGAAGCTGAACCGGGGTGGCCATGAGGCAGATTTCGAAAAGAAAGCCCGGCCAGGCCCGTCTCGCCGCTGCAAAAGTTCTTTTCCAGGTCTTGGAAGAAGAGGCTTTTTCCAACGAAAGTGCTGGCTGGCATTTATCAGCGCCCGGACTGGATGCACGTGACCGCGCCTTCGCATCGGCTTTGATTTTTGGCACCCTCTCCCGGCTCCCCCTGATTGACCATGATCTGGCATGCGTCTTGTCGCGCCCTCTTCAGGAACTTGACCCCTGGGTGCGGACCATCTTGAGAGTTGGCGTCTGGCAGCTCTATTTCTCCTACCAGGCGACAGCAGCCGCAAGTTGTGATGAAAGTGTCCGCCTGGCGCGCCTGCTGGCAGGGGAGAAAGCGACGGGCTTCGTGAACGGAGTCTTGCGCCGGCTGGCCCGCAGCCGTCCCGAGCCTTCGGGTGAATACCGGGAGGCCTTGGAGGCAGGCCTGCCGCCCCTCCTTTATGATCTGCTTGCCGGTTGGTATGGCGGGGAAAGCGCCCTGGCTATCGGAAGATCATCGCTTGAGCCGCCTTCCTGCCTTGCTGTACGCTTCAACGCCTGCAAAAAGCAGGCCTTTGACAACTGGCTGGCAGGCGAAGAGGCAGCTTCCTTCAAGGCGGAGAAGCTGGCCTGGCCCGTCTGCGCCTACGCCATGACTGCAGAAGGCCGCAGTGTTGCAGCCACCGATGGGTACAGGCAGGGGCTCTTCACCGTCCAGTCACAGCCGGCCATGATGGCGGGTATTCTGTCAGGCACAGGCCCAGGCGACCGGATCCTGGATCTTTGTGCTGCCCCGGGCGGCAAAACAGGGCACCTGGCAGAGCTTGCCGCTTGTTCAGGAGTCCTGACCGCCTGTGATGTCACGCCTGAAAGAGTCGCCCTGCTCGAAGAAACGCTGGAAAGGCTGGGGCACACTTTTGTGAAAACACGGGTCCATGACGCTTCCCTGCCTTCTGCCGATTTTGCCGGATTTTTTGACCGGGTGATCTGCGATGTACCCTGCAGCGGTCTGGGTCTTCTTCAGAAGCGCCCTGAGATCAGGTTACGGGTGGAACTGGAATCCATCAACCGCCTCAAGACGCTCCAGCAGGCCATTCTTCAAAGCGGTTCCCTGGCAGTCGCGCCGGGAGGCCGCCTGCTCTATTCTACCTGTACACTGAACCCGGAAGAAAATGAAGAGCAAATCCTAAGTTTCCTGAACTCGAAGGCAGGAGAGGCCTTCGAACTTGAAGACCTGAAAGAGGATCTTGAAGCTGCGCTGGCAGGCGCATTGGCGCCGCCCCTGTCAGAACGCCTGCCCCGGACGGTTCAATTCCTGCCTCACCGGGATCAGACGGATGGCTTTTACATTGCAAGGCTCAGGCGCAAGCCGGCCTGAGGGCATAATATTGCCTAAAAGTGGGTAAAATGCTAGAATCACACGATGGGTTGAAACTCCAGCCGCCTTGCAGGGCGTCTTTTCTGAAGGCGTATCCGGGTTGCCGGGTTTTGATGAAGCAGGCAGTGAATCGGACCGATTCCTGCAAAAAAGGATAAGGGCATGGCGGATCATTCAATCATTTTTTCGGGGATGACGCATCAGGGCTTTGTCCGGGACCGCAATGAGGACAGCTACATCATGGATGCCCCTGAGGGAATGTGGCCACTCCTTTTTGCCATTGCCGACGGTCTTGGGGGGCACAAGAACGGGGCACTGGCGAGCAGGACCGCGATCAGCTATGCGGTGTCCTTTTTGAGAGAACAGCTGCCCGCGGTCAATGACCCTGAAAAAGTCAAATCCATCCTGGCGGATACCCTGCAAAAGACCAACATCAAGGTCTATACGACCTCGCTGGAAGACCCCGATAATACCGGCATGGGGACGACCCTGACCCTGATGGCCCTTTATGAGCAAAGCTGCTATGTGGCGCACATCGGTGACAGCCGCTGCTATATGTTCAGGGAACGGGAGCTGGAACAGCTGACCCGGGATGATACCTATGTCAGCCAGATGGTCGCATCCGGCTCCCTGGAAGAGAGTGAAGTCGTTTCCCATCCCCGGCGCCACGTCTTGACGCAGGCCCTGGGTTACCCTGAATATGTCGAGCCGCAAATCACCCATGTTGACTTACGCCCCAAAGACCGTTATCTTCTGTCGAGTGACGGCCTGCATGGGATCCTGAACCGGAAGGCCATCGCCAGGACCATGCGCCATGCCGGATCACCTGATGAGGCGGCGTCGTCACTGATTGAACAAACGTTGCAGGCGGGAGCCCCCGACAATGTGACTGTCATTGTCGTTTTCGCCTGAAGGAGGTTTGAATGATACCGTCACAATCATTTGGCCGGGGTACCGTGATCGCGGACCGATACCGCGTGATCCGGACTCTGGGTCAGGGAGGAATGGCGACCGTCTATCTGGCGGATGACCGCAATACGGGCCAGCAGGTCGCGGTCAAGGTCATGCATGATGAACTGGCCAACGACCCTGAGTTTGTCCGCCGTTTCGCAACGGAAGCCCGGGCAGCCGCTAGCCTTGACCACCCCAACATCGTCCGGGTCCTGGATTACGGATCCTATGACGGCGTGCGCTACATCGTCCAGGAATACGTGGAGGGGACAACCCTGAAAGACATTATCCGCCGCAAGGGGCCCATTGATTACCGGCTGGCTACACCCCTTTTGATCCAGATCGGCCTGGCTCTGGAACACGCCCACCGGCGGGAAGTGATTCATCGCGACATCAAGCCTCAAAATATCATGATTACCCGGGACATGGTCGCCAAGGTGACCGACTTCGGTATCGCGCGCGCCTCCAGCACCAATACCATCACCTTGACAGGCGGTGTGGTTATGGGCTCAGTCCACTACTTCTCACCGGAGCAGGCCAGAGGCGGCCAGGTGACCTCACGTTCGGACCTTTACTCGCTGGGCATCATGTTCTATGAGATGCTGACGGGCAGGCTGCCCTTTGACGGGGAATCTTCCGTTGCCGTTGCCATCAAGCACCTGCAGGAAGTCCCTCCGGCCCCTTCGACCTACGTTCCTTCCCTGCCGCCCGCCCTTGACCGCATTGTTTTCCGCGCCATTCAGAAGAATCCGGACGCCCGCTACCAGACAGCCCGGGAATTTGTCGACGAGCTCGATGCTTTCATGATCGAACCCGACGGTGTTTACGGGGTGATCCCCAAAACGGCTGCGCAGTGGGAAACGTCCTCGACATCGGCCTTAAGTGCCCAGACCGGAGAATCCAATTACGGAAGAATCAAGGAGATTGAACGGACTTTCAACAAAAGGCGTTCTTCGCGCTACCGTGACACAGCCATCGCGATCACCGTTGTGGTTGCGGCCGTACTCCTGCTGGCACTCCTGACCGTGTGGCTGGTCCGCCATTTTGCCCCCGGCGAGCCCGATGATACCGATCTGGCTGAGATTGTCCTGCCCAATTTCCAGGGCAAGGACATTAAAGATATTGCCAACCAGCTCGAGATGCTGGAGAGCGCCGGCATGATCATTGAAATTAAGTATGAGGTCAACGAGACGGTCCTGCCGGACATCGTCCTGCGTCAGGACCCCGAATCGGACGGCACCCTGAAAATTGAACCGCAGGATGTGACCCTGACCCTTTTCGTTTCTCTTGGGCAGGACTTTGCTGTTGTGCCTGACGTGGTTTCCAAGTCTTTCCAAATCGCCGATATTGAGCTGAGGACCGAGGGATTTCTGGTCAAGTTTACGCCGGAGGTGTCTGCCACGGTCGGCAAGGACATCGTGATCCGTACTGAGCCCGCGCCCGGCGAACTGGCACCCAAGGGTTCAACCGTCGAGCTTTTTTACAGCACGGGACCTGAATTTGTTGTCATGCCCGAACTCCAGGGGCTGCCCTACGATCAGGCGCTGGCCCTGCTGGAGGAGAATTCACTCCTTCTTGGCGGCGAGACATCGATAACAGGGGAAACCATTCCGGACAACGATAAGTATGTGATCAAGCAGTCGCCTGAGGCGGGCGGCAAGTATCCGCCCAACACCCTGGTGGTCATCACGGTCGGCACGGCCAAAAACCTTTACGACTACCTCAACCCGACTACCGTTCCTCAAGAGGCCGTCATGCTCGAAGTACGCGGCTTGACCTTCGCCAGGGCCATGGAGGAGCTGGAGCCGCTGCGGGTCGCCAAATACCAAATGGTCAAATGGAATCCGGCCACCAGCCTGGACCCCAACAAGGCCGAGGACAGGGTAAATATCTACATCATCGAACAGAAACCTGAACCGGGCATACGGTTCAGGCCGGAAGACGGCGTAATCCTGACCTTTGGCTCGGCGGCGGATCTGGAGGCCTACAGAAATCCGACGACCACCACGACTGCCACAACCACCACGACCACCGCGTCGACAACGACAACGACGACAACAACGACCACGACAAGCTCTGAAACGACAGAGGCGGAGCCTGAACCCTAGACAAGAGAAAGCACACGATGGCGGTCAAGCAGGGAAAGTCACAAGAAGATAAGAAGCGGGCTGCCTTTCTGGACCGCTCGGCACCCTTGCTTTGCCCTTCCATCCTGGCCTCCGACCTGGCAGATCTGGCAGGTTCGGTCAAGCGGCTCGGCCCGTCCTTCGACATGATTCACTGCGATGTCATGGACGGCCACTACGTGCCCAACCTGACCTTCGGCCCTCCTGTGATCGCAGATCTGGCTCAACACGTCGACCTGCCTTTGGACGTCCATCTCATGGTGACCAATCCCGATGACCTGCTTGCCGAGTACGCGGAGGCGGGGGCTGCCACCCTGGTGGTTCACGCGGAAGTGCTGCCCCATGCCCAGCGGACCCTGGCCCGGATAAGGGAGCTGGGCTGCTTTGCAGGGATTTCACTCAACCCCGCGACTCCCCTGGAGTCAATCCGCTGGCTGATGCCGGATCTGGACATGGTGCTTTTGATGTCAGTCAATCCCGGTTTCAGCGGCCAGTCCTTTATTCCTCAGGTCATGGACAAGATCCGGGAGCTGCGCCGCCTGATCGATCAAGCGGCTTATCCGGTCCGGCTCCAAGTAGACGGCGGCATCACCCGGGACAATGCGGCGGATATTGTGAGGGCCGGCGCCGACATGATCGTGGCTGGTTCCGCCATCTTCGACCAGGAATCACCGGCTGATGCGGCAGCGGAACTTCGCCGGATCATCCGGGGCGCCAAGGCGCACCTCTGATACCATGTCACCGATCTTTTTTGATGCCCTGATCGCCCTGGCGGGATCGGGGAGCAGGCTCGATTTTTTCGCTTCGTGGACGATTTCACGTTCCAGACTAATCCTGGCTGCTGACGGCGGGACGGACCTTCTCATGGACTTGGGTTTTACTCCGGATTTTTTGGTCGGAGACTATGACTCCATTTCCGAAAAGGCGTTACAAAATCTTTCCACTGATACGGTCAGGGTCGAGCTTTCCAGGGACAAGGACTTTACGGATGGGGAACTTGCGACAGCAGCCGCTGTCCTGCTTTCCTGCGATCAGGACCTGAAGGATCCTGCTTTTTCAAAACCGGATGGCCGTGCCCTTTACCTTGCTTTCGAAAAAGCAGGGGATCTGACCGGCAAGTCCTATGCTTTTTTGAATTACACCGGGGAGCGTGTTGACCACCAGCTGGCCAACATAGCTCTGGCCCGCCTCCTTGCAGTCCGCGGCGCTACGGTCTTTCTCACCGACGGTTTGACCCTGGGCCGCATCGTCAAGGGTCCGGTAACGGCTGACCCGGTATTTCCGGCAGATTGTTTTGACAGCGCCCGGGCAAAGGTGCCTGGCAAGCGCTTTCTTTTTTCCGCATTGCCTTTGGACGATGAGGTCGATGGCCTCTGCCTCCATGGATTGAAATGGGAGCTGGACGGCGTCCGGCTCCCCATGGGCCGCTCGCTTGCCCTGAGTAACCGCGCAAGTGGCCCGTATCCTTTGCAGGTGACAGCCAGGCTGAAAGCAGGAGTTGTGCTGTTCTATACTTTTCCGGAGGACCTTTAGGCCTTTATCCACAGTGACATCGTAAATAACAATGCAGACCGCCGAATATTCCCGCATGCTGCGATGGCATGAGCGCCGGATTAGATCCGACCAATCACAGTTTATTCAGTGAAATATGCTAAAATATTTAATCATAATTAGTCAACAGCTTGCGCCTGATTTCACCGATACTGAGCTTTGGGGTTTGAGGGATTCCCTCTGCGGGTGACGCAGAGGGAGCAGCTGCTGGCGTGACAGGTGAAAGAGGTGAAATAAGGGAACGGAGTCGTATAAGGAGTAAGGAAATGAGAGGTCACAGTATCACCCCCAGGGGTGTGGCCCTGGCATGGATCGTTGCCATGATCGCTTTGATTGTAGCCGGTTGTGGTGGAAGAACAAGTCCAACTGTTGTACCCACCGTATCTCAGACAGAATTTCGTTGGCCCGAAAGTGAAATCGCCAGCCTGCTGCCCGTGCCAGAGTCAACTGTCGGAACGCTCGAATGGGAAACAGCTACCGGAATTCTTGTCAGATTGAGGAACATCTCAAGGGATCAATATGATTCTTACGTCGATGCGTGCCGTGAACAGGGTTTTGTGAACGACAGCATCTGGAGCGATGATTCTTATTCCGCCTACAACGAAGCAGGATATTTCCTGATGCTTGAATGCAGGAAAAATGCCATGTCGATCGAGATGAAGGCTCCGGCTGAGACGAAAGAACCAGACAGAACGGAAAAGGCAACCGTGGCAGAAACGACAGCGCCCACGACGACAGTGCCCACAACAACAGTCCAGGAAATACCCGTTGAAACCAGTAAAGCGGGCGTACCAATTCCGGGAATCAGACCAGAACTCCAGGAGGCAATAGAAAGCTTCGAGGCCTTCATCGATGAATACATCGCTTTTATGATCAAGTATGAGGATGCACCCTACAGCGAGGCCATGGAGGCCGATTATGATGCTTATTTGGCGAAGTATGCTGAAGCGACGGCAAAGATCGATGCGCTTGATGAATCGGATTGGTCGGAAGCCGAGTCTGCTTATGCTTGGGGTGCGTTGTACAGGGTTGAAGAGAAACTGGCAACACTTCTTCCTTAATGAAGGCCAAAGAAGCAGACATCCAATAATCCTGTGGTTAAAAGAAGCCGCTTGCCAACGCTTGGCAAGCGGCATTTTGTGCTTTGGATTTCGCGGGTAGAAGCGGTTCGGTTAAGTTCACGTAGATCAAGGGTGGAAAAGAGATTCCAACCTCGCTCAAAATGGTTTAGATCGCCTTCACTTGGAAAAGGCCTTGTGGAGGGCTTGTCCGAAGCGCAAAGACCCTGCCGATGGCGCCGACTCCACAGGCTTCTGGATCAATCCGGGATCGAGTTGATGGCTTTTGAGACATGCGCCTGCGCCAAAGAGGAGATCTGCCCGCAAAAGTCAATTGAAGCGACAATCCCCAAGCCCGCCGTCAGTTTTCGGGATTAACGATTCTTCGGGTTTCCCACAACAACTTGACTCGCACTTACAATGAAACATGTTAATATGTGAAAGTATTGGTTAGGCTGGTTGTGCCTTTTTCTCCGTGCCAAATTTTGGGGCTTGAGGGTTCTTTCTCCACCATATAGAGGGAGTGGCTACCGGTGAAAGAGGCAAGAGAGGGTGTAGGAGAACGGAGTTGAATAAGGAGCGAAAAATGAGAGGAAACAATATCACCTGCAGGAGCGTGATCCTGGTATTGGCTGTTGCCACAATCGCTCTGGCTGTGGCCGGTTGTGGTGGAAAAACAAGTCCAACGGTAGAACCAACCATCTCTCAGGCAGAATTTCGTTGGCCCTCAAGTGAAATCGCCGGCATGCTGCCCGTGCCAGAGTCAACTGTCGGAACGCTCGAATGGGAAACAGCTGCTGGAATGTTAGTCAGAATGAGGAACACCTCAAAGGAACAATATGATGCCTACGTCGACGCATGCCGTGAATGGGGTTTTGTGAATGACTACGCCAGGAGTGATGAATCTTATTCTGCTTATAATGAAGCAGGATATTTCCTGACGCTTGAGTACCGGAAAAATGCCATGTCGATCGAGATTGAGGCTCCTGCTGAGGCGAAAGAACCTGACAGAACGGAAGAAGCGACCGTCGTAGAGACAACGGCACCCCCGACAACCGCCCAGGAAACACCCGCTGAAACGACCAAGGCGGACGATCCGGTTTCAGGAATCAGACCAGAGTTCAAGAAGGCCATGGATAGCTATGAGGAATTCATGGATGAGTATGTCGCCTTTATGATCAAGTACAAAGGATCAACGGATCAGCTGGGCATGTTGACTGAGTATTCCAGTTATTTGGTGAAGTATGCCGATGCGATGGAAAAGCTCGATGAGCTTGATGATGAAGAATGGTCAACAGCCGAGACTCTTTACTTTACCGAGGTGATGACCAGGGTCAACGAAAAACTGGCAACAATCCCTTAGAGCGACATGCCAGCGGGTTTCCAATAATCCTGTGGTTAAAAGAAGCCGCTTGCCAACACCTGGCAAGCGGCTTTTTGTGCTTTGGATTTCGCGGGAAAAGCACGAAAAGAAAACAAAATCAGTCGATCAAGACCAGCTTGATGTGACGCTTCTTTCCCATGCGCAAGAGCAGTTCACCGTCCGAGAACAGATCCTCTGTGAGCTCCGCGTACAGTTCCTTGACCTGCCCGTCGTTAACGTAGAGGCCGCCCTGTTCGATCAGGCGTCTTGCTTCGCCCTTTGACCTGGTCAGCTGGAGACTTGCCAGAACGTCAATCAGGGGGCGGTTGAGTTGATCCCTATTGACGGTTTCAGTGGGAACCGAGGTGTCGTCGCCACCACCACCAAAAAGAGATCTGGCCGCCTCTTCTGCTTGTTTGGCCTTTTCGTGGCCATGGACGACGGCTGTGACCTCGTAGGCCAGGCGGATCTTAGCCTGGTTGATGTCAGCGCCTTCAAGCTTTTCATAACGGCGGATCTCGTCCATGTCAAGAAAGGTGAGAAACCGCATGAATTTGGTTACGTTGGCGTCATCCACATTCCTCCAGTGCTGGTAGAAGTCGTAGACGGAATATTTGTTCTCATCAAGCCAGACCGCGCCCTTGGCGGTCTTGCCCATTTTTTGTCCGTCGGGTGTCTCAAGCAGCTTGAAGGTCATACCGTAGGCCGGCTCCTGCTCTTTCTTCCGGATCAGCTCGGTGCCCGCAATGATATTGGACCACTGATCATCGCCGCCGGCCTGGAGGCGGCAGCCGTACTTGCGAAAGAGCATGAGGAAATCATAGGCCTGGAGGATCATGTAATTGAACTCCAGAAAGGTAAGGCCTGAATCCATTCTTTGCTTGTAGCAGTCGGCTGAAAGCATGCGGTTGACAGTAAAGTGGGGACCCACTTCACGGATGAATTCAATGTAGTTGAGGGGGACCAGCCAGTTGGCATTGTCGTCCAGGATGACCCTGCCTGAGGAAAAATCCAAAAAATGGCTCATCTGTTTGACAAAACAGCCGACATTGTGGGCGATGACCTCAGGCGTCATGACCGACCGCATGTCCTGTCTTCCCGAAGGATCCCCCACGTAACCGGTCCCTCCCCCCATCAGGGCGATGGGACGGATGCCCGCCTGCTGCATATGGCTCATGATCATGATCTGGACCAGATGACCGGCGTGCAGGCTGTCAGCCGTGGGATCAAAGCCCACGTAGAAGGTCGCACCTTCCTGTGACAGATAACGGCGCACCGCTTCTTCATGTGTGACCTGCGCGATGTAACCGCGCTCGAGAAGGGTGTCGAAAACGTTTTTACCCATGTGTGCAACCTCCTTTGATTGATTTTCATAATCTACTTTATCACAGAAACCTGCGGCTGGCAGTTTTGCTATAATCGTGTGACTACCATAAGAGGGAGCATCCCTATGACCAGTCCTGAACAATCAATCAAAATGAAAGATCTGATTTTTGTTGTCCTGCGCGCCTGGAGGCAGATCGCAGTATTCGCACTGGCCGGTGTCGTCTTGCTGGCCGGGCTTGCCTATTACCGCTCCTTTACCGGGGGAGCCGTTGAAGCGCCCGGGGAGGAAATCGTCCTGTCGGACAAGGAGATTGCGGACATTACCGCCGCAAGCATGGGGGAGGACCTTGAGATAGCGGGCTATGCAGAGGAACTGGATTCGCTTAACAAGCGGCTCAGCAGCCTGAGCCGCCGGCAGGAAAAAAGCATTTATCTGACCATCGATGAAAAAGCGCAGGAGACCATCTCCTTCGAAGTTGTAGTGGAGCCTGAGATGCCCCTGCCGGAGTCTGATGAAACCTATGCCCAGCGGAAATATTTCCTGGGCCTCGATTTTTTGAAACTGGCCAAGA
The DNA here is from genome assembly GCA_012511175.1 of Fastidiosipila sp. Classification (NCBI taxonomy): domain Bacteria; kingdom Bacillati; phylum Bacillota; class Clostridia; order Eubacteriales; family Oscillospiraceae; genus Fastidiosipila; species Fastidiosipila sp. The sequence continues at coordinate 23,484 of JAAZGO010000013.1, forward strand.
GCGACCTGTTCGTCAACTCTATCGCCAGCAAACACTCAGATGGGATTGAAGCGGTCTGGCTCAAAGAGCTTCTGAGTTATGAACTGCTTGATGATAACGTCCTCCATCTGGAAATCATTGGCCCGGATAAGGAGACCGTCCGGTTTATTGCCGAGGCGGCCCGACAATTCTTTACAAGGGACATCCGCGAACATTTGGATGTCACTTACCTGTTTGATGTCGAGATACGAAATGAAAAGATGAAAACGGGCTGGAACCCGGAGGTCAAAGTTGAAAGAGACCGGATCAAAAAGGAACTGGCTGAGATAAGACTGGCCATATCTGAGCAGGAGGAGGCGATTGATGCCAGGCTTGACCAGATCCTCGAGGAAGCCTTGGTTTCAAAAATCGAAAAAGCTGAAGCAGAAGCTGGCCCACCCGCTCCCAGGCCTTCGCGCAGGAAAGAGATGATCAAGTACGGCTTGGCCGGCGCCTTCATCGGCATCCTGCTCGCGGCTTTCATTGCCGTCTTCAAGGCCACCTCCCAAGGTCTGATCTGGTCTCCGGAAGACTTTGCTGACCAGGTCAAACTCTTTTACATTGGGTCGGTTCATGAATCCACAAGCCAGGAAAACAAAAAGATGGGGGCGGGGATCGACCGCTTGCTGACCCGCCTCTTCTACGGGAGGCAAAGGTCTGAAGATCCGCAAAGAGATCTCCATTACACTGCCTCGGTTCTGGAAGGCCTGACCCATGATGCCCGATTGCTTCTTGAAGCGGGGGACCGCTATGTCCTGGCCGTGATCGGAAGCGGCAGTCAAGGCCCGCTTGACCGGCTGGTTCAGGTTTTGAACGGACTTGACCGGCTGGAAGCGGTCAGTGTTGAGCCGGATACGGCTGAAGGGGTCAAAATCCTCAGTTCAGCCCATGGGGTGGTTCAGCTGGTCGAAGCCAGGGGAACCAGGGTCAGGCGCGCGGTGCATGATCTTGAGCTGTCTTTGAGTCTGGGCAGGAAAATTCTGGGGATCGTGGGCCTCGAGATCATTTAGGTTCCCTGGCAGAAGGTTTGGAAGGAGGCGCCTGATTTGCGCCTCTTTTCTTTTTTCGCCGTAAATTTCAGCGAACCATGAGTATCTGGCGCTCGAATTCACTGTGGCAGGCCAGTCCGGCATGGTAATTCCAGAGGGCCTGAGCTTGCAGGTCAAGTGCCGCCTGCTTCGCCGCCGAGGGATCCTTGAGCTGACGGAAGCCGGACGCATTCATGATGACCGGAAGCCGGGCTTCTTTTCGCATGAAGGAAAGGAGGCGCCTGCCCCGCCGGTTGAAACCCAGGACACGGATATAGCCGGGACCATCCGATGTTAAGGCCCGGTCAGCTGCTTCGATGCCCAGGGCGGCTGCCAGGATGGCCCGGCGGATCCGGGTGGCCGGATGGGCGCGTGTGGCCAGCTGATTGATCAGGCGCTCGTAAGGGGTCTTGTCATCCCCCGAGGCTGAGGGCGGATCGCTTCGGATCGACTTGAATAACCGGCCGGCCAGGCCGCCCTGCATTCCCTCCATTTTTTCCAATTTTTCCCGGTCGAAAAAAGCGGGGGAACGCAGGAGCGCGGGTCCCATCACCTCTTCCGGGAGCAAACCCCTGCCCGCAGTGACCGCTTCCATGATGGCGGCGGCTGAGGGCGGGGGAAGAATCCGGGCCAGATAGACAAGGAGGGGATGAAAGTCTCCGGGACCTTTTGAAAGGGCGTGCCAGATCCTGCCCCGGATAAGGGTTGCCGATGTTCCGGCCTTGTCAAAAAGGGGCAGGGCCAGGGTGGGAAGGGGCCCTGACCTGAGCAGGGCTTTTTCATATTCGACCGCCAGGATGGTGTTGGAATTGCGGAGCAGGCCAGCAAGGGAAGGGTCACCGGAGCATTGAGCCAGGGCCGCTTCACGGGCAGCTGCAAAACCCATGCCGGAGGCGATGCCGTCGCGGATGACCCGGCCCAGCGTCCCGGGTTCATCGGCCAGGATGGCCGCGGCTCTTTTGATCTGGCTGTGCCGGCCGGGGTCCTCTGTCCCGTAGGCAATGCGGCGGACCACCCCGGTCGCGAGCAGGCTGTCAACCGCACCTTGGGCGAACCTTTCAGCAGAGGAGGCGGCGAAGGCGGCGGGCAGCTCCAGGACCAGGTCCGCGCCTTCCCTCAGGGCGATCCCGGCGCGCACCCCTTTGTCCAGCAAGGCAGGAACGCCGCGCTGGCAAAAAGGACCGGAAAGACAAACAAGGATGCCGGCATCCTGCCCCAGAAGTTCCCTGATCATCCGGAGTTGTCTGGCATGACCCTTGTGGAAGGGGTTGTATTCTGCTGTCAGTCCGCAGGTTTCCATTTCTCGGAAATCTCCCTTTGATGCTAAAATCAAGCTAAAGGATGGACCGGCAAATGTCAAAGAAAAGGCAGGCAATCTTACTGGGAGCAGGGCTTGTGCTGCTTATTGCCCTGGCTTTGGTCCTGGTCAGTGAATTCACCTTCGGCAGATCCGCCCGGGCGGGCAAACTCCCGGAGCTGCCCGGTACTGCCAGACCGTCCGGTCTTTACGATCCTGATCTTCTGGCACCGGGGGCACTGAAGCTCATTCAAAATAAATTGTCCAGCCAGGTTGCAGTCGATCAGCAGGTCGTGGACGGTCTGCTGGCGGTGTCCTATGAAACCTCACCGAAAAGAGGGGAGGAAGGGACGGTGACGGCACGCTTTCTTGCTTCCGACCAGATTATGTTTGGCAGAGTCCTGGCCAGGATGGGCAGCCGGTCGGAATTTCTGCGCTGGGCCCATCGTTTTGACAGTGCCTACCGGGGCCCGGATGAGTCTTTCCATGCTTCCTGCCTGGCGGCCGGGGATCCGGCGCTTCCAGGAATCGTCTCGCGTCTGGAACCACACTGGAGCGTAACTCTGGCTTACACGCGGGCCTTGCTTGAGGGTTACAGGGCTTTCGGGGGAAAAAGCCTGGAGGCTTTGATCAGGGCTGAATCAGAGCGGCTATTGCCGGTTTTTCTTCAGGGCCAAACGGGCATCGAGCTGACAGCCGGCCCCAGGATGCTCCTGGCTTATGACGAGTGGGATATCCCGCCGCCCGGAACCCTTCCCGAACCGGGGGAAAGTCGGCCGGTCGAGAAGGCCTTCGGCACCCATCTTGCCGATGTGGATCTTTGGGCACTCCTGGCCCTGTCGCGCTTTGATCCCGATTGGGCCCCGGTGGCATCGGACTGGAAGCGGATCGTTTCAGAGGGCAAACTGGACAGCCCCCTGCCGCTTTACGCATCAGCGGTCAGTTCCGGCACAAAAACATATCTGTCTGTTACGGGCGGCAGCTCCCTTGCCAAAACACGGGAACAACTCATCATCGCTCTGCGCTTAGCCGAGGTCGGAACCTTTGACCGCGAACTTATCTCTTTTTTGCGCTCACATCTCCGTGACGGCAAACAGTTGCCCTCGGGCTGGAATCCGGTGTCAGGCGCCCCCGACGGATCAGCCCTTCCTGTTGATTATGCCCTGGCCATGATGCTTGGCCGCGCCGCGGATGATCCGGTCCTCATCGGGGCGGCACGTGAGGTTCTCTCCCTCTCCTATGCCTCCAGCCCGACCTCCGATCTATTCGGCGGCTGGTACCGGCCCGCAGAAACGTCGAGGACCTTCAAGCTGACGGCAGAAGACAACACGGCGGTCCTTGGCGCCCTGCGCTGACACTGTGCTATAACCCGAGTTTTACAGTTATGAGAGAGGAAAGCCCTGCGGACCTTCGTAGTCGCAGGGCTTTCGGGGGTTTTAGGGGATGCAGATAGTTGTTGTGCTATAGCTCCAGCGCGATGGATGAGAGGATCCGG